>JAPPHW010000067.1 GCA_028820945.1 Defluviicoccus sp. | reverse complement strand
CGCCGTCGCCCGGCTTCCCTGGACCCCGGCTCAAGGCCGGGGTGACAGCGGGGGAGAAAGGACGGCGGGTGCGGGCGGACCGGGATCGGTGTCCCGACCTGGCGGAAGGGCCGGAAACCCGCCTGTACCAACGACTTGCACCCGGTCGAGCCAATCTAAACCGGACAGCAGTGGAACAAGTCCGGGCATGACGGAAGAAACGTCGAGGGCCATTCGCCCGCCAAGCGATCTGGGTAAGCCCCATCCGATGTGCGCCTGCCGTCACGGTCGTTCGCCCGCCGCGTGGCGTTCGCGATCGATGAAGAAGCGCGTCAGGACCTCGACCGATCCTTCCAGCTTGGCCATGCGCTCGGCGAGCTCCCCGATCCGCCGGTCCATGGCCCGCATGTCCCGGTGCAGGTTCCACAGAAACCCGAGGATCGCGACCACACCCGCGAGCGTCGCATAGTCGAGCGCCCCGTTCATATTTTCAACCTAGGGTAAGATTTTCGTCCGGTCCAGAATGGATGTGAGGCAACGGCTCTTCGAGGTGCCGTCTCTCACGCGGACGGCGGACGGGCCCGCCCGTCACCCTCGCCACAGGTCGCGGTCGCCGAGCGGCTGCACGGGGCGGCGGTTGTTCGGGTATATCGCGGCGAAGGCGGCGATCTGGGCCGGCGACATGGGGAGCGGCTCGTCGGGGACGATCCAGGCGACGCCCTCCGTGCAGGGCGGCGTCGTGAGCGAGCCCCGGTAGCGCCATGTCGTGCCGAACGGGGGCAGCAGAGCCGCCAGGTCGATCTCGCCGGAAATTGCGCGGGACTCTCCCGGGTCGGGCGGAAGACACGCCCAGGCCGGCGCCAGCGCGGCGTTTTCCTCGCCTTCGCAAATCAGGACTCCAACCACCGCCAGCCCGCCGCCCCCGTCGCGATGCACGAGGTGAAGTTCCATCGGATACGGCACGCCGTCGACGAGATGCTCGCTCGCGCGGTGGAAATGGAACTGCGACAGCTCGTGGCGTGTGCCGTCGAGAACGATCCCGTGGCCCGGCTCCGGGTTTATCTGGATGGTGTGGCCCGTGTTCTCGACCTCGATGCGCGACCGGCCGTAGTCGAATTCGACCGGCGCCAGCTCCGCCCGCCGGCCGCCGGTCAGGTCGATGGGCGATTGCTCCGTACCCAGGGCGCACGCGCGGAACGCCCGATCGAGCGTTCCCCAGAGCGCGGGTCCGTTGTGAGATTGGTAGCCCCAGGACGTTGCCGCGTTTGCCATCGATCGTTGCCCGCCCGGCGGTCCGATTTCCGTCATCGTGTCACCTTGGGTCCGCATGCCGCTCCAGGGGGCGTCGTTTCCCCGCGCGAAGGATATTCCGACTTCGCCCCGACGGCACCCCCGTCAGAGTGCCTCGACCCGGCGGAAGAGGCCCGGCGCATATCGTTGACATGCGTGGCGATCCAGCCGTGCTCGCGCGGACGCCCTATCCGTTCGAGCGGATAACGCTTTCCTATCGTCGCCATCGGAAAATCCGTCTGGTTGCGGCGGCACACCTTCCCACCTGACTCTTTAGCGCATCCTTTCGGGGAGCGCCCTTGGCATTGCAGAGGAGCACCGCAATGGCCGGAGGGAACGCCAGCCGCACGAGGGGGATCGCAGTCGTTGCCGCGGCGCTCGTCCTGCTGGTTGCGGCAGACGCCGGAGCCAGCCAATGCAGACGCGAGAAGAGGGTGGACGTCAGGGACGCCGAATGCCTGAGCGCCTCGTGGAAGAACCCGGGGGCATTCAAGAAGAGCACGTACCGGGTCCGGAACATGTGTCCGCTCTATGGCGAGGTCGCCGCCAAGATCGACCTCGTAGGGGCGAGGGACCGGACGGTGAACCTCGACAACGGACGAGCAAGACGCGGCTGGGCCTGGCGCCACATCAGGTCGATCTCCTGCTGCTCCGACACGGGCATCTGCAACCGGTCGGACGCGGTCACCGACGAAGCATGCCTGGCGCGGTTCAAGCGGGTGAGCACGGCGCCTCTGAGCTGCAGGGACATATCCGCTTCCGCCAACCCTTCCGGCGGGAAGCTCAGCTGCAACGTCTCCGCCTTTTGCACTTTCTCACCTCCACCTTCGACCCGTTACCAATTGTCCACGATTACCGTTCCGTTCATCGCTCTGGGCAACGTGCACAATTGCCGCGGCACGCTGAGTGCCGGGCCTTGCGACGACGATCCCCCCGATACGGCCAGAGTGTGGGTGTTCGACGCGGATGCCCGCGAGGTCGGGCGCCCGTCCCTGGACTTCAGGGTGTACTTGAGCCGGATATTGCGGGAGACGGTGAGGATCGACTACGCCACCTCCGACGGCACGGCGACAGCCGGGTCGGACTACAGGGCGACCTCGGGTACGCTGACCTTCAGGCCGGGAGAGACGGCAAAGACCGTCTCCGTGCCGGTGTTCGACGATGGCCACGACGAGGGCGACGAGAGGCTGACGCTGACGCTGTCCAACCCGCGCCCGTCGTCGCGGGTGCGCCTGGATGACGCGACCGCGGAAGGGGTGATCGCTAACGCCGACCCCGTGCCGAGAGCGTGGATCGGACGCTTCGGACGCACGGTGGCGGATCAGGTGCTGGACGCGGTGGACGCCCGGATGCGGGCCAAGCCGGCCCCCGGTGTCGAGGCGCGACTCGCCGGGCAAAGGATCGGCGCCGAGACGGCGTTTCCGAACCCGGTGGCGCGCCCGCACCCGCCGGTGGGCGGGGATCCGGTGGCCGGCACGTCGTTCTCGCTGACCGGGGAAACGCGGCACGACGGTCTCCTCTCGATCTGGGGCCGGGGCGCGGTGACGCGCCTCGCGGGCCGGGACGCCGCCGGCGCGGGGGAGGGGGGCGATGTGGCGGTGGACGGCGAGGTGGCGACCGGCCTGCTCGGCGCGGACTGGACGCGCGGGCGCTGGACGACCGGGCTGGTGGTCACGCACAGCCGGGGCGACGGCGGATACCGCGGCGCGGGGGTCGGTGCCACGGCCTCGACGCTGACGGGGGTCTGGCCCTGGACGCGCTATGCGTTGGGCGAGCGGCTCTCCCTGTGGGGCGCGGCGGGCTACGGCGACGGCAGCCTGACGCTGGAGCCGCGCGCGGAGGACGGCACGCGCGCCCGGGCGAACCGGACCGACCTGGATCTCTGGATGGCGTCGGCCGGGCTGCGCGGCGTCGCGGTGGACGGGGGCGACGATGGCCTCACGCTTGCGGTGAAGACCGACGCCATGACCGTGCGTACCGCGTCGGACGCGGTCACCGGCGCGGGCGGCAACCTGGCGGCTGCGAAGGCCCAGGTGACGCGGTTCAGGCTCGGGCTGGAGGGCTCGAGGCCCATCCGGATGGCGGACGGTTCGGCATTGACGCCGAGCGTCGAGATCGGGCTGCGCCACGACGGCGGCGACGCCGAGACCGGCTTCGGCCTGGACATCGGCGGCGGTCTCGCCTGGTCGGATACGGCGAGCGGCATCGCCGCGGAGTTCCGCGGGCGCGGACTGCTGATCCACGAGGCGGATGGGTTCCGGGAGCGCGGCCTTTCCGGCTCGCTCTCGTGGGACCCGCCGCCGGCCTCGGACCGGGGACCGAGCGCTTCGCTGACCCAGACGCTGGGTGGGCATACGAGCGGCGGGACGATTGCGCTGTTGTCGCGCGAGACACTCGCCGGGGTGGCCGCCGACGACAACGGGAACGACCTGAGTCAACGGCGGCTGGAGGCGCGGTTCGGCTACGGCTTCCCCGCCTTCGGCGCCCGCTTCACGTCGGCGCCGGAGATCGCCCTGGGCCTGTCGAACACAGGGCGCGACTACAGCCTCGGCTGGCGTCTGGCTCGGGGCGGCGGCAGCCTCGGCCACGGGTCGCTGGAACTCTCGGTCCAGGCGCGGCGGCGCGAGAATGGCTACGATCGCAACGTTCCGCTGGAGCATTCCGTCGCCTTCCGCGCGATGTCGCGGTTCTAGCCCGCGCCCGTATCGTGCGGAAACGCCGACGCGGAGCAGGTCCCGTTACGGCCGCCAGCCTTCCATCGCCTCCCGGACTTCCGCGCCGAAACCGACCAAAGACCGGCCGCCAAGGTCGATCACCGGGCGTTTGACCAGCTTGGGGTTGGCGAGGACCAGCGCGGCTGCGGCGGCGGGGTCGGAAATGTTTCGTTCCGCCTCCGGGATCTCGCGCCAGGTCCGGCTGCGGCGGTTGATCAGCGTCTCCGCGCCGTGTTCGCCGAGCCACGCTTCGACGGTTTCCGCGTCGATGCCCCGGTTCGCGAAGTCGTGGAACCGGTATGCGACACCGCGCCCGTCGAGCCATTTGCGCGCGGCCCGGCAGGTATCGCAATTGTTGAGGCCGTAGAGCGTGACGTCATCGGCCATGGCCACGCACCGTCTCTTCGAGGAGGTCGAGGGCGGCTTTGGCGAAGACCCACATGTTGGCCTCCCGGTCGGCATCCGCGGTCTCGATGGTAAGGCGGCGCTCGGCGGGGCCGGAGACCGCGAAGCAGCAATGCCCCGCCGCGTCGCCGTAGCTGTTTCCGGTGGGCCCGGCGGCGCCCGATTCGGCGAGCGACCAGGTGGTTCCCAGCCGTTCCCGGATCGCGCGCGCGGCGGCGAGCGCGTAGGGCTCGGTCGAGCCCGGCTGCAGCGCCTCTTCCTCGGAAAAGCGGAGGATCGCGCGCCGCGCGTCCCGCGTGTAGACCACGCCGCCGCCCATGAAATAGGCCGAAGCGCCCGGGATCGAGAGCAGCGACGCCGAGATCAGCCCGCCCGCCGCCGATTCCGAAACAGAGACCGTCTCCCCGCGTTCCACCAGAAGCGCGGCGAGCGACCGCGACATCGAAGAAAGCGCATCCATGCCCGTCCTCCTCCATGCGTCCGGGTCGGCGAAAGCCGACCGTCCAAGGCGATTATAGCGGCGGGACAATAGCAAGACGCGGACCGCCGGCCATCCGCGCATATCGGAAAGGGCTTCGGTTGCCGCCCATGGCGCGGTACCAATCCGCGTCGCAAACCTTCCGGACCTCCGCCCATGGACCGCTCGACCGAAATCGAACTGCTCGAGGAGCTTGCCGGGCTGCGCGAGGCGCGCGCGTTCTATCTCGACGACGAAGTAACGACCTCGCCGGTCGCGCGCTACACCTGCCCGGAGCGGTTCGCGCTCGAACGCGATGCGCTGTTCCGCCGGTTGCCCGCGATCGTCGCGCATGCGAGCGAGCTGGCGGAGCCCGACGGTTTCCTGACCCGGCAATATTGCGGACTGCCGCTGCTCCTCACCCGCGACGGCGAGGGCGCGGTGCACGCCTTCCTCAATGTCTGCCGTCATCGCGGCACCCGGCTGGTCGACGAGGCCGGCGGCTGCCGGCGGCGCTTCGTTTGCCCCTACCATGCCTGGACCTTCGACAACCGGGGCGCGCTCGAGGCCGTCACGCACGGGACCGCCGGGTTTCCCGGCATCGACAAGGGCGCGCTCGGCCTGAAGCGCCTGGGCTGCGTGGAGGCGTTCGGCTGGATCTGGATCGCCGCCGACACCGACGATCCGCCCGATATAGACGGTTTCCTCGGCGATCTCGCCGCCGATTTCGCCTGGCTCGACGCGGGCAACCTGAAGATCGTGCACGAGGACACCGAGGAGCGGGCGGCGAACTGGAAGATCCTCGTCGAGGGCGGCATCGAGTCCTACCATTTCCGCATCGCCCACAAGGACTCGATCGGCCCCTATTTCCAGGACAATCTGTCGAGCTACCGGGCGTTCGGCCGGCACATCCGTTCGGTCCTGCCGCGCACCCGCCTCGACGACACGATGGCGAAGCCCAGGGAAAGCCGGTCTCTGCGGCGCGCGGCCAACCTCGTCTACACCGTGTTCCCGTCGGCCCAGCTCCTGGTGCAGGAGGACCATATCGTGTGGATCCAGGCCCAGCCGTTCGCGCCCGACCGGACGCGGCTCCGGATCGCCACCCTGGCGCCGGCGAGCTTCGATCCGTCCGACGCCGAGGCTGCCCTGCACTGGCGCGGGAACCACGACATCACCGTCGGCACCCTCGCGGAGGATTTCGCGATCGGCGAGAGCATCCAGGGCGGCTTCTCCTCCGGCGCCAACGAAGAGCTCCGCTTCGGCCGCTTCGAAGGCGCGCTCGACCGCTTCAACCGGACGGTGGAGCGGGAGATCGGGGCGGGGCGATAGGCGGCGGTCGGAGCCCCGAAGCGTCCGGTCAGAGCGCGCGCCAGTCGAAATTGGCCTCGAACGCCGCGGCGGCCCGGTAGATTGTCGGCTCGTCCCACCAGCGCCCGGTGATCATCAGCCCGACCGGCAGGCCGTCGACCGTGCCGCAGGGCACCGACATCGACGGCTGGCCGGTGTAGTTGTAGGTCGGGCAGTTGGCCAGCATGTTCCAGGCGTGGTCGCAATATTCCGCGATCGAGGCGTCCTTTGCCGGGAAAGGCTGCGCCACCAGCGGCACGGTCGGCATCAGGAGGAGATCGTAATCCTCCATCAGACGCGCGAACCCGTCCTTCGCCTTGCGCTGCAGGTTCATCCCCTTGGCATAGACCCGGCCGCCCAGCTGCTCCATGTACCAGGCGCCGAGCAGGGTGAAGGCGCGGACGGTCGGCGGCAGCTCGTTCGCCCGTTCGCTCCACCCGTTGCCGCGGTCGAGCGCGCCGCCGACATAGAGCCCCGGAAGGCCGTAGAACACGCCGCCCTGAAGCATCATCTCGCGGGCGAGCCCTTCCGCCAGCGCCGGCAAGTACATGACCGCGGCCTCGCGGTGCAGCGGGAAGTCGATGGTTTCGACCTCCGCGCCGAGCTCGCCGAACCTGGCGCAGGCGGCGCGTACGACCGCATCCGATTCCGCCTGGGAGCCGGGATGGTCGAACCCGTCCTCGATCGCCGCGATCCGCAGTCCCGACACGCCGCCCTCCAGCATCTCCGAGTAGGGATGGGTGACCACGTCGCGCTGGCGCGCGTCGATACCGTCCGGTCCCGCGATGGCTTCCAGCATCAGCGCGTTGTCGGCGACGCTTGCCGTCATCGGCCCCACATGGTCGATGGCGGCCTCGATGCCGAGCACCCCGGTATAGGGCACGAGGCCGTAGGTCGGCTTCATGCCGTAGATGCCGCAGAACGAGGCCGGCATCCGTATCGACCCGCCCTGGTCGCCGCCGATCGCCATGTCGACTTCGCCGGCCGCCACCAGCGCGGCGCTGCCGGAAGACGAGCCGCCGGCGCTGTAGCCCATCCGGTGCGGGTTGTGGCAGGGGCCGGTCGCGTTGGTATGGCTGCTGCCCGAGAGGCAGTAGTTCTCGCAATGGGCCTTGCCGAGGATCGTCGCGCCGGCATCGAGGAGACGCGTCGCGATCGTGGCGTCCACCTCGGGGACGTAGCCCTCCAGGATCGAGGTGCCGTTCATCATCGGCACGCCGGCCAGCATCACGTTGTCCTTGAGCGCGACCGTCTTGCCTTTCAGCTTGCCCTCGGGCGCCCCCTCGATCCGGGTCTTGTAGTACCAGGCGTTGTATTCGTTCTCCTCGCCGTCGGGCCGGTAGCCGGGGGTTCGCGGATATCTCACCTCCGGCAGATAGTCCGGCATCTTCTGCTGCGCGTCGGCCATCGCCGCCATCGGAGCCAGCAGCTCGCTGTATTCCCCGGCTTCCGCGTCGGTCAGCCCGATGCCGAGCGAACGCGCGAGATCCTGCAGTTCCGACGCGTTGGGACCCTTGATCGTCATCGGCCCGTTCCTCCCTGCTGGTGTTGCCCTCCGGACCGGCGGTCGGTCCGGTTTCCACCCTTGCCGACATGCTGCAAGACGTGGATACCCGAAACAAGTCCACCGCTGTCCGGCGTAAATTTGTCGACATAGGCATCGGGTAGACATATCGCTACCGACTCGACATTCGCGTCCCGCGGATGCCGAGCGGAAATGTCGACATTTGCCGCCTCGACCCGCCGGTCGGCATTTCCGTCGGCAAATGCCGACCGCGCGCGCGGCACCGGGGGTCGCCCGCTCCGGGTGACGGCCGGGTCGGTGACGATGGCGGTCGAATGCACGATCGTGTCCTCCACTTGGGCGGGCGCGAGACCCGCGGCGTTTCTTCCGTTCTTCCGTCATGCCCGGCAATGGAAAGGGGCGCCGAAACCTCTGGCGCCCCCACTTCTCGACTTTGGCAAATATACCCCGAAACGCGTCCCGAGTCAAGAGAAAATTCTTCTTTCAGGTCATTTTTCGGCCGTTTCCAGTTTTCCGCCCGCCTCTTTTGTCGTCATGCCCGTACTGGCTACGCGCTTCCCACCCCGAACAGCCGCTCGGCGGTGCCGCCGAGGATGGCTTCGGTCGCCGCCTCGCCGAGGTTCGACTCGCGCACCACGCGCGACGGCTCCAGGTCGCCGATGGAGAACGGGTAATCCGAGCCCAGCACCACCCGATCGGCGCCCACCAGGTCGATCAGGTAGCGGAGCGCCGGCGGGTCGTAGACGATCGAGTCGAAATACATCCGCTTGAGTCCCTCGCGCGGATCGTGGACGAGCGAATCGTCCTGCTCGTGGTTCTTGCAGATCCGCCCGAGGATGTAGGGCAGCGCCGCGCCGCCGAGCGAGAGCACCAGGTTCATGCCCGGGAAGCGAAACATGTGCCCGGCATAGAGCAGCCGCGCCACCGCGATGGTCTCGTCGGTGACCCGTCCCACCGCGTTCATCATGCCGAAATCGTGCAGCCGGTCGTCGTCGCTGCCGAACATCGGGTGGATGTAGAGCGTGGCGCCGAGATCGGATGCCGCCTGCCAGAACGGGTCGAGATCCGGGTCGTCGAGCTTGCCGGTGCCGCCCTTGGGCTGGGTGCCGATCATGGCGCCCGAGAACCC
>JAPPHW010000140.1:6284-8860 GCA_028820945.1 Defluviicoccus sp. | reverse complement strand
CGTTCTTCGATCCGGTCAACTTCAACTTCCCCTTCGCGTCCTATGTCTGCGAGGTGGAGATCGACCCGGAGACCGGATCGGTCTCGGTGGAGCGGTTCACCGCCGTCGACGACGTGGGCAACATCGTCAACCCGATGATCGTCGAGGGGCAGGTCCATGGCGGGCTCGCCCACGGCATCGGCCAGGCGCTGATGGAAGGGGCGGTGTTCGACGAGAACGGGCAGCCGCTCACCGGTTCGCTGATGGACTACACCCTGCCGAGGGCCGATACGGTGCCGAGCTTCGATCTCGACCATACCGTGACGCCCTGTCCGATGAACCCGCTCGGCGCCAAGGGCGTCGGCGAAATCGGAGCGATCGGCGCGCCGCCCGCGGTCGTCAACGCGGTCGTCGACGCGCTTCGCTCGCGCGGCGTCAACCATATCGACATGCCGGTCACGTCGGAAAGCGTGTGGCAGGCCATTCAAACGGCCACGGCGTCTTAGGAGGATTGGACCATGTACGATTTCACCTACCGGAAAGCATCGTCGGTCGAGGACGCCGTTGGTGCCGTCACGGGTGCCGAGGACGGCCGCTTCCTGGCGGGCGGGATGACGATCATCCCGACGATCAAGCAGCGCCTCGCCAACCCTTCCGACCTGGTCGACCTCGCGGGCGTCGACGGCCTTGCCGGGATCTCGGTGTCGGGCGGCACGGTGGAGATCGGCGGCATGTGCCGCCACGCCGAGGTTAACGCCTCGAGCGAGGTCGCGGCGGCAATTCCGGCTCTCGCCAGGCTCGCCGGCGGCATCGGCGATCCGCAGGTGCGCAACCGCGGCACGATCGGCGGCTCGATCGCCAACAACGACCCCGCGGCGGATTATCCGGCGGCGGTGGTCGGTCTGGGGGCCACGGTTCGCACCAACCGGCGCGAGATCGCCGGCGACGACTTCTTCACCGGCATGTTCGAGACCGCGCTGGAGCCGGGCGAGCTGGTCACCGGCGTGAGTTTCCCGGTCCCGTCCAAGGCCGCGTACATGAAATTCCCCAACCCGGCATCCCGTTACGCGATCGTCGGCGTGTTCGTCGCCGCGACGTCGGGCGGGCCGAGGGTCGCGGTTACCGGCGCCGGCCCCTGCGTCTTCCGGGTGGCGGAGATGGAGCGGGCGCTCGCGGGCAATTTCGCGCCCGAGGCCGTGGCCGACATCAAGATCGGCGACGACGACCTCAACAGCGACATCCACGCGAGCGCGGAGTACCGGGCCCACTTGGTAACGGTGATGGCCAAGCGCGCCGTCGCCCAGGCCAACGGCTGAGGCGGCAGGCGGGCGCCAGAGAGCCCGCACGGAGCCCGAGGGAGGCCGACGCCAGCGTCGGCCTCCCGGCATTTTCGCAACATCGAAGCGAATGGAGATTGGCGGTGACGCCGTTCGATCCAGACCGGACCACCCGCCCGAGCGCGCCGATGAAGTCATCCCTTCCAGAGTCCGTCGACGCCGTCGTCCAGATGCTGGCCGAAGGACGGTATGTCGCGGACCGCTCGCTGGCGACGGCGCTGTTTCTGGCGCTAAAGCTGGAACGGCCGCTGTTTCTCGAAGGCGAAGCGGGCGTGGGCAAGACCGAGATCGGCAAAGTCCTGTCGGAGGCGCTGGGGCGCCGGCTGATCCGTCTGCAATGTTACGAAGGGCTGGACGTTTCCTCGGCGGTCTACGAGTGGAACTACAGCCTCCAGATGATCGACATACGCATCGCGGAAGCGACCGGCGAAACCGACCGCGAGCGCATCGAGGAAGGCATCTTCTCGGAGCGGTTCCTGATCAAGCGCCCGCTTCTGCAGGCCCTCGAAACCGACCTGTCGGGCCTGCCGCCGGTGCTGCTGATCGACGAGCTCGACCGCACCGACGAGCCGTTCGAGGCGTTCCTGCTGGAACTGCTGTCGGACTTCCAGACGACCATCCCGGAGATCGGGACGGTCCGCGCATCGACGCCGCCGATCGTCGTCGTCACGTCGAACCGGACGCGCGAGATACACGACGCCATCAAGCGGCGGTGCTTCTACTTCTGGGTGGACTACCCCGATGCCGCGCGCGAACTCGAAATCCTCAAGGTCAAGGTACCGGGCGCCGGCGAGGAGCTGTCGCGCCAGGTGGTCGCCTTCGTCCAGGAGCTGCGCAACAAGGACCTGTTCAAGCTGCCCGGAGTCGCGGAGACCATCGACTGGACCAACGCGCTGATCCAGCTCGACAAGATCGACCTCGACCCCGAGACCGTGAATTCGACGCTCGGCGTCCTGCTCAAGTACCAGGACGACATCGAGAAGATGCGGGGCAGCGAGGCGGCCCGGATCCTCGACGAGGTCAAGAGCCAGCTCGCGCAAATCCAGCCATGAGCCCGGCGGTGTCCGGTTTAGATGGGTTGGATCGGGTGCAAGACTTCGATACAGGCGGGTTTCCGGCTCTTCCGCGGGATCGGGACACGGATTGCGGTCCGGCCGCACCAATCCTCCTTGTCCCCCCCCCGGGTTGCGCCCCCCCCCCCGGCGCGGCGGGGGGGGGGGGGGCGGGGGGGGGGGGGGGGGGGGAGTAAGCCCGCAGCCG
>JAPPHW010000140.1:0-6274 GCA_028820945.1 Defluviicoccus sp. | reverse complement strand
CCCCCCCCCGGGGCCCCCCGCGCGGGGGTGGGGGGGCCGGGCCCCGGGGGGGGGGGGGGGGGCGGGGGCCCCCCCCCCCGGTGGGGGGGGGGGGGGGACAGCGGGGGACGGAGACGGTGTCGCTCACGGGCACGGAGCCCCTGTCGAAAGTCTAGTGCATTTTCCGACCTTATGCGTTCACGACGGTCCACCCTCCCCCGGCCCCTCCCGCAAGCGGGAGGGGAGAAGGCAAGGAAGAGCGGGGAAGCGTCCCCTCTCCCCCGCCGGGGGAGAGGGTCAGGGTGAGGGGGGCCGGAGCCGCACCGCAATCGGCGACGACCGCGTTCGGTCGGATATTGCTCTAGACCGGACAGCAGTGCCATGAGCCCGGCGGAAACCAGGCCGGGTCCCTTCGCGCTGCTCGACGGCCTGGAGGGGAGCCGGCTGGCCGCCAACGTGATGCATTTCGGCCGCATCCTGCGCTCGGCCGGGCTGCCGGTGGGCACGGGAAAGGTGCTCGACGCCGTGGACGCGGTGCGGGAGGTGGGCGTCACCAACCGGTCGGATTTCTACTGGGCTCTGCACGCGGTCTTCGTCAACCGCCGCGATCAGCACGATTTGTTCGACCAGGCGTTCCACATCTTCTGGCGCGACCCCAAGATTCTGGAACGCATGATGGGCATCGTCATGCCGGAGGCCGAGGTCGCCGCGCCCCCGCCGGAACCGCCGAGCCGCCGGTTGCTCGAAGCGCTCAACCCGAACGACGATTCGGACGCGGACGAGGAGAAGGAACGGGACCAGGAGATCGAGCTCGACGCGGCGATGACCGCATCGGCCAACGAACTTCTGCAGGAGATGGATTTCGAGGACATGAGCGCCGACGAGATCGCCCGCGCGAAGGCGGCGATCGCCCGCATGCGCCTTCCCATCGCGGAAATCCCCACCCGGCGTTTCCGGCCCGACAAGCGCAGGATCAGGGTCGACATGCGCTCGACATTGCGCGCGGCGCTGCGGTCGGGCGGCGCGACGATCCCGCTCAAGTGGCGAAAGCGGGCGACGCGCCTGCCGCCGCTCGTGATCGTCTGCGACATCTCGGGATCGATGAGCCGCTATACCCGCATGTTCCTCCACTTCATGCACACGCTGACCAACGACCGCGACCGGGTGCACACGTTCCTGTTCGGGACCAGGCTCACCAACGTCACGCGGCACTTGCGCCAGCGCGACATCGACATCGCGCTGACGCTGGTCGCCGATTCGGTGGAGGACTGGTCGGGCGGAACGCGGATTGGGGAATCTCTTAAGGAATTCAACCGCTTCTGGTCGCGCCGCGTGCTCGGACAGGGCGCGGTGGTGCTGCTCATCAGCGACGGGCTGGACCGCGACGCCGGGCGCGGCCTGCACGGCGAGATCGAGCGGCTGCACAAATCCTGCCGCCGGCTGATCTGGCTCAACCCTCTGCTCCGTTTCGAGGGGTTCGAGCCGCGCTCGCAGGGAATCAGGTCCCTGCTTCCGTTTGTCGACGAGTTCCGCCCGGTGCACAATCTCCAGAGCCTGGAAGAGTTGATCGAAGCGCTGGGCCGGCCCTCGGTCCGGCGCAGGGAAGGGATGAACAAATGGCTGCAGATGCTGGCGTGACCGCGATCTCCAAGGACGACGACGTGCTCAACGAGGCCCGCGCCTGGCGCGAGGACGGGCGCGACGTCGCGATCGCCACCGTGATCCGGACCTGGGGCTCCTCGCCGCGGCCGGTGGGAAGCCACCTCGCCATCGACTCCGGCCAGAACTTCGTGGGCTCGGTCTCGGGCGGCTGCATCGAGGGCGCGGTCATCCACGAGGCCCAGGAGGTCATCGCGACCGGCAAGCCGAAGATCCTCGAATACGGCGTGACCAACGAGCTCGCCTGGGAAGTCGGCCTCGCTTGCGGCGGGCAGGTCCATGTCTATGTGGAGAAGCTCGACTAGATGAAGACGGAAATTCTGGAACGCGTTCTCGCCGACCGCGAGGCCAAGCGGCAATTCGCGCTGGTTACCCATCTGGAGACGGGAGGACAGTCGATCCTCTATCTCGACGGCGCGGACGAGGGCGATATCGAGATCGACCGCGGGCTGCGCTCGGCGGTCGAGGATGCCATCCGCGACGACAGGTCGGGTACCGTCGCAGGCCCCGACGGGGACATGTTCGTCGAGGTGTTCAACCCGCCTCTGCGGCTGCTCATCGTGGGCGCCGTGCACATCGCCCAGCCGCTCGCGAGGATGTCGTCGGTGGCGGGCTATGACGTGACCGTGATCGACCCGCGCGGATCGTTCGCGACCGACGACCGCTTTCCCGGCGTCGCCCTGGTCAACGAATGGCCGGACGAGGCGATGCCGCCGCTCGATCCGGACCGCCGAACCGCGGTCGTGACGCTCACCCATGACCCGAAGATCGACGATCCCGCGCTCGCCGCCGTCCTGCGCTCGGACGCGTTCTATATCGGTGCGCTGGGGAGCCGAAAGACGCATGCCGCGCGCGTCGAGCGCCTCGCGGAGTCCGGGTTCGATGCGGACGAGATCGGCCGCATCCACGGCCCCGTCGGGCTTTCGCTCGGCGCGGTTTCGCCGGCCGAGATCGCGATCTCGATCCTCGCCCAGGTGACCCAGGCGCTGCACGACAAGGAGCGTGTCGCCGCGTGAAGTTCGGCTCGACGCTTCTCGCGCAGGCCGAAGGCGCGTTGCTCGCGCACGCGATGTCGCTGGCGGACCGTACCCTGAAGAAGGGGCATCGGCTCACCGGCGACGACATCGCGGCGCTCGCCCGCGCGGGGTTGAAGGACGTCGTTACCGCGCGGCTGGAGCCCGGCGACGTGGGGGAAAACGAGGCGGCGGTCAGGCTTGCCGAGGCGTTCCTCGGAGAGGGGCTCACGGTGGACAATGCCTTCACCGGTCGGGCCAATCTCCGCGCGTCCGCGGCCGGGCTCGCGGTGGTGGATGTCGAGCGCATCCACGCGATCAATGCGATCGACGAAGCCGTTACCGTCGCGACCGTCGCGCCATGGCAGGTCGTGCCCGCGCGCGCCGTCGTGGCGGTCGTCAAGATCGTCCCCTTCGCGGTGGACGAGGCCGTCCTCGATGCCGCGGTATCGTCGGCCGGGTCGCCCGGAGCGCCGGTTCGAGTCGCGCCCTTCGCCGCGCGGCGTTTCGGGCTGATCCAGACCGAGCTGGGCGGCCTGAAGGAATCTCTTTTCGAAAAAACCCTCGCGGCGACCCGTGGACGCCTGGAACCGCTGGGCTGCACGCTCGACCGGACGGAACGGGTCGCCCATGACGAGGGCGCGGTGGCGGGTTGTCTGGAGTCCTTCCGGGCGGGCGGTATCGACGTCGCCCTGATCCTCGGCGCTTCCGCCATCGTGGACCGGCGGGACGTGGCTCCGTCGGCGCTTGTCCGCGCGGGCGGTACGATCGTGCGGCTCGGCATGCCGGTGGACCCCGGCCACCTGACCCTGGTTGGGAGATTGGGAGAGATGCACGTTCTGGGCTTGCCCGGTTCGGCGCGCTCGCCCCGGATGCACGGCTTCGACCGGGTGCTGCAGCGGATCGTGGCGGGGATCGAGGTATCGGGCGCCGATATCGCCGGCCTGGGGGCCGGCGGGCTGCTCAAGCGGATGGCGAACCGGCCCTTGCCGCGCGAGAGCCGGAGCGCCGGGACCGGAGAGAGCGGCGTCGCCGGTATCGTGCTCGCCGCCGGCCGGTCGCGCCGGATGGGCGAGGTCAACAAGCTGTTGGCCGAGATCGAGGGGATCCCGATGGTGATCCGCGCGGTGGACGCGGCCATTGCCTCGGGCGCCGACCCGGTGGTGGTGGTGACCGGCCACGAGGACGCCAAGGTGCGCGCGGCGCTGGCCGGCCGGCCCGTCCGGTTCGTCCACAACCCGGACTATGCCGCCGGCATGTCCGGTTCCCTCAGGACGGCGCTCGCGGCCGTCCCCGACGAGGCCGCGGGCGCGCTGATCTGCCTGGGAGACATGCCGCACGTGACCGCGGAACACATGACACGGCTTGTCGAGACATTCGAGGACCAGGACGAGCCCGCCATCTGCGTCGCGACCCATGACGGCAAACGCGGCAACCCCTCGCTTTGGCACCGCGATTTCTTCGCGGAAATGCGCGCGATCGCGGGCGATGTGGGCGCGCGGCACCTGGTCGGCAAACACGCCGAAGCCGTCGTGGAGGTGGAGATGGCGGACCCGGGCATCCTGCTCGACATCGATACGCCCGAGGCGCTGGCCGAGGCCCGGAGAGCGCCCCCCTGAGGAAGCGCTATTTGGCGGTGGCCTCCTTGAGGTAGGCGATCAGATTCACGCGGTCCTTCTCCTTCTTCAGCCCCTTGAAGACCATGCGCGTCTTGGCCTTCTTCTTGCCGATGAAGGAGCCGACGAACGGCTTGGGGTTCTTGAGATAGGTGAACAGGGTCTTCTCGTTCCACACGAGACCCTTGGCCCCTGCCGCCTTCATGTCCTTGGAATACTTGAACTTGGCAAGCGTTCCCGCGGTCCGGCCGAAAAGACCGTTGAGGTTGGGTCCCACGCTCTTCTTGCCCGCAACCGTCTTGTGGCAGGCCTTGCACTTGGCGAAGACCTTCTTGCCCTTCTTGACGTCGCCGGCCGCCTGGGCAGGCGTGCCGGTCACCACCGTATCGACCGCGAACGCACCGACGGCGAGGAAGAGCCCAAGCATCAGGCTGCGGAATATCCCGATCACGTCCTGTCGCCTCCGAACGATAAAAGCCGCATTCAAGTTACTTGTTTATCAGAGAATCGGTCGCAGACAAGCGCAAGTTCAGGCCGTCCCGGCTCCGGCCGCGCTCTCCAGATAAGCCGCGGGAAGCTCTCGGAAATCGGTCATCAGAGAGCCGAATCCCTCGACGACGTCGTCATAGCCGTTGGCCCGCATGGCGTACCAGTAGGTCGCGGTGTTGATCGCGAGCACCGGCTTCTTGAGCCATTTCTCGGCCTCGCCGGCGAGCCGCGCCATCGCGAGGTTGGTGCCGCACTGCACCAGCGCCTCCACATCGTGCCCGTCGAGCTCGATCAGCGCCTCGCGCAGCTCGTCCTCGGTGACTTGCGCGATCATGGCGGGGCTCTCGCATTTGAGGCCCTTGATGGCGACCACCTCGAAGCCGCAATCTTCGAAGAACTTCTTCACGTTTTCGTCGCCGACCGGCCAGTAGGGGGTGACCACCCCGATTCTCTTGATGTCGCCGTAACACCGCAGCGCCGCCTGGCAGGCATCCGAGCCCATCGCCACGCCGAGGCCGGAGAGCTTCTTCACCTGCTCGCGGAGCTCGATGCTCTTGGCGAGCCCGTCCCAGAACGTCTCGGCCGACATGCCCATGACGATGTAGTCGGGGTTGCAGGTCATCACCCGCAGGATCGCGTTGTCGAACTCACGCCGGATATTGTCCATCAGCCGGTTGAAGTCTTCGTCCGAATGCACCGGCTCGTCGGGAATCCAGATGCGGACGTGGTGGTTGGTCACGCCGGGCGGTCGCATGTCGTCGAACTCGGGCTGGACCGAGGTGTTGGTCGACGGCGCGATGACGCCCCAGTTGGCGCGCCAGCCGATGGAATCGGTCATGTCTCTTCCTCCGGTGCCCGGACTATTCCGCCGCGTCCGCGGCCGCCGATCTGGCCTGCTCGGGCGCCAGCTCCTCGAGCGCCCTCTGGACCTCGGAGAGCGGCATGACATCGGCGTATTTCTGGTCCATGTCGAACAGGTTCGCCTCGTGCGGGCCCTGGGCGCGGTCGCCGGAGCATTCGGCGGGAACGATGGGGCGGAAGCCGTAGCCCATCGCGTCCACCACCGTCGCCCGCACGCAGCCGCTGGTCGTGCAGCCGGTGACGATCGCCGTGTCGACGCCCCTCTTGGCGAGCCAGTTGGCGAGGTCGGTGGCGAAGAAGCCTGACGGGTAGAGCTTGCCGATCACCCGCTCGCCCGGCCGCGGCTCAAGCTGATCGACGATAGCGGTCGCGTGGGTATTGGGAACGAGCTTGCTCAGCCCCGGCGACTTCATGTTGAAGATCCCGTCCTCGCTGCGGTCGGTGGCGTAGGCGTGCGAGGTGAAGGCGATCGGCAGGTCGAGATGGCGCGCAAGCCCCAGCAAATCCTCGGTATGGTCGATCGCCGACTGAATGCTGCCGCCGCCGAACATGTCGGGATCGTTGAACGCGTTGATGAAGTCGATGACGATCAGCGCCGGCTTCTCGCCGAACCCGATGCGGTTGCCGAAGCCCTGCTTTTCGTAGATGTCGAGGTCG
>JAPPHW010000431.1 GCA_028820945.1 Defluviicoccus sp. | reverse complement strand
CCCAGTTGATCGCGCGCCGGATCCGCGAGAACGGCGTCTATTGCGAGATCCACCCGTATTTCCACGACGAGGCCGCGATCCGGGACTTCGCGCCCAGGGCGGTGGTGCTCTCGGGCGGGCCGGACTCGATCACGCGGGCGGAGGCGCCGCGGGTTCCGGATGTCGTGTTCGACCTCGGCGTTCCGGTTCTCGGCATTTGCTACGGCCAGCAGGCGATGTGCGCGGCGCTCGGCGGGGCGGTGGACAGCGCCGAGGAGCGCGAGTTCGGCCGCGCGGAGCTCACCGTGACCGAAGCGTGCGGGCTGTTCGACGGCGTCTGGCAGCCGGGCGACCGCGCGCAGGTCTGGATGAGCCACGGCGACCGGGTCGTCCGCCTGCCGGAGGGGTTCGCGCCGGCCGCCGTCAGCGAAGGCGCGCCCTATGCGGCGATCGCGGACGAGGTCCGCCGCTATTACGGCGTTCAGTTCCACCCCGAGGTCGTCCATACCCCCGACGGCGCGGACCTTTTGCGGGCTTTCACCCACCGCATCGCCGGCTGCGGCGGCGACTGGACCATGGCCGCCTATCGCGACCGGGCGATCGAGCGGGTGCGCGCCCGGGTCGGCGACGGGCGCGTCGTCTGCGGGCTGTCCGGCGGCGTCGACAGCGCCGTCACCGCCGTCCTGCTGCACGAAGCGGTGGGCGAGCAGTTCTTCTGCGTCTATGTCGATACCGGCCTGATGCGCGCGGGTGAGACCGAGGCGGTGGTCGAGCTCTTCCGCGGCCACTACAACATCCCGCTCCGCGCCGTCGACGCGCGGGAGCGCTTCCTCCGGGAGCTCGCGGGGGTGACCGACCCGGAGGAGAAGCGCAAGCGCATCGGGTCCGCCTTCATCGACGTGTTCGTGGCGGAGGCCGAGGCGGCGGGCGGCGCCGAGTTCCTCGCCCAGGGCACGCTCTATCCCGACGTCATCGAATCCGTCTCCGTCACCGGCGGGCCGAGCGCGGTGATCAAGTCGCACCACAATGTCGGCGGACTGCCCGAGCGCATGGACATGGCGCTCGTCGAGCCGCTCCGCGAGCTCTTCAAGGACGAGGTGCGGGAGCTCGGCCGCACGCTGGGCCTGCCCGAGACCATGATCGGACGGCACCCGTTCCCCGGTCCCGGGCTCGCGATCCGCATCCCGGGCGAGGTGACCGAGGAAAGCCTCGACGTTCTCCGCCGGGCGGACGCGATCTATCTCGAGGAGTTGCGGGCGGCCGGGCTCTACGACGAGATCTGGCAGGCCTTCGCGGTCCTGCTCCCGGTCCGCACGGTCGGCGTGATGGGCGACGAGCGTAGCTATGACCGGGTCTGCGCGCTGCGTGCCGTGGTCTCCACCGACGGCATGACGGCGGAAAGCTACCCGTTCGACCACGCGACGATCGCGCGGATCGGCACCCGGATCGTGAACGAGGTCCGGGGGATCAACCGGGTGGTCTACGACGTGACATCGAAACCCCCCGGCACCATCGAGTGGGAGTAGGCGACTCCCGACTCCGAACCGGCAAAGCCGGTGGACGACGTGTCGGCGCGTTGCTAGATTCAACTTACGATGGAACCCGGCCTCGCCGTTTTCACCGCCTCCGCCACGTTGTTCGTAGCCTTGGCCACGCTGATGCTCGGCCTGTTCGCCTGGCTGCGCGCCGACATGCGCCGTATGGAAGAACGCATGAACGGGCGGCTCGACCGGATGGACAAACGGCTCGACCGGATGGACGAGCGGTTCGATCGGATGGAGACGCGGCTCGACCGGATGGACGAGCGGTTCGATCGGATGGAGACGCGGCTTGCCGCGGTGGAGCACGGCCAGGCGAAGCTCGAAGGGCTTCTCGAGGGACTGCGCGAGGCGATCGCCGGACGGGTTCCCCGCGACGCCGCCGAATAGGCCGGACGGACGGCTCCGGCATCCCCCCTCTCCCTAACCCTCTTCCCGAGGGGATCTGCTTGAGCGGCCGGAAGGATGCCGCATACCGAGTGCCCCGCGCCCCGTGCTATAGTCCGGGCAAACCCGATCTGGAGGCTCGAAAGATGATCGTGCAGAGTGCACCCCCGGAAGAGCCGCGTTTCGTCATCACGATGGCCCAGCACACGACCTTCGCCGGGCGCCTCGCGCGCGCCTTCGGCAACGACGCGTTCGAGACGGTCGAGCCGCGCGACGTGGTGCTCTACATCGTCGACAACCACGACGCGGGCTGGGCCGATCTCGACGGGGAAGGCCGGATCGACCCGGCCACCGGCCTGCCCTACAACCTCGTCCAGACGCCGTTCTCGGAGATCGTCAAGACATCCGCCGCCTCGCCCGAGTTCAACAGCCGCCGCCACGCCTATTGCGGGCTGTTGTCGAGCATGCACAGCTGGGGCCTCTATAACGGCCGCTACGGGATGTCGGACCATGTGCTGCTCGACAAACTCGCCGCCGAAAACCGGGCGACGGCGGAGGGCATGCTCAACGGCGAGCTCGAACGTCAGGCCCGCCTCAAGCACGCGCTGGCGGAGAACCCCGACACCGCTTCGTGGGTCGACGAGGCGCAGGTGATGCAGAACTACAAGCAGCTCCAGTTCTTCGACACGATGGCGCTCTACTTCAACTGCAACGGCGCGGCCGACCGTAAGCCCGAGACCTTCACCCATGTGCCGAGGTCGAGAAATGAGGACGTGTCCATCGCGCTCACCCCGCGGGACGACGTTACATACGCGCTCGATCCCTATCCCTTCGGGGAAGACGGGCTCGAAGTCTCGTTTGCCGGGCGCTACGTGGCGCCCCGGCGCGATGCGGCGAACGTCGATCTCGCCGCGATCGACGAGGAGAGCCAGACGGTGCGGCTTGTCGCCGGCTGAGTCTCGATGAGCGGCGACATCGAGGCCCGCAAGAAGGAACATATCGATACCGTCCTCGGGGAGGACGTCTCCGCCAAGGGGATATCCACAGGCTTCGAGCGATTCTTCTTCGAGCATGCCGCGCTGCCGGAGATCGATCTCGACGCGGTCGACCTGTCGACGCGGCTGTTCGGGCGCTCCCTGAAGGCGCCGTTGCTGATCGCGAGCATGACGGGAGGAACGGCCCGGGCGCGCGACATCAACCGGAACCTTGCCGCCGCCGCCGAATCGCTCGGCATCGCGATGGGGGTTGGCTCCCAACGCGCGATGATCGAGAACCCGGCGCTCGCCGAATCCTACCGCGTGCGCGATGTTGCCCCGAACATCCTGCTTTTCGCCAATTTCGGCGCCGTCCAGCTCAACTACGGTTACGGCGCGGACGAGGCACGGCGCGCGATCGAGACGATCGGCGCGGACGCGCTGTTCCTCCACTTCAATCCCTTGCAGGAAGCGGTGCAGGCGGGCGGAGACCGCAACTGGGACGGGCTTTGCCGGAGGGTCGAGGACCTCGCCTCCTCGCTTGACGTTCCCATCGTCGGCAAGGAGGTCGGCAACGGGATAGGGGCCGCCGCCGCGACGCGCCTGATCGATTGCGGTCTCGCCGGGATCGACGTTTCGGGCGCCGGGGGCACGAGCTGGAGCGAGGTCGAGGCGCGCCGCCAGACCGATCCCGAGATCCGGGCGGTGGCCCACAGCTTCGCCGGCTGGGGGATTCCCACCGCTGCCGCGCTGATCGACGTCGTGCGGGCAATTCCCGGCCGACCGGTCTTCGCGAGCGGGGGCATCCGGAACGGCATCGATGCCGCCAAGGCAATCAGGCTGGGGGCCTCATTGGCTGGTACCGCGGCCCCGATGCTGGAACACGGTGCCGATGCGGCCGAAGCGGCGGCCGGGCGAATGAGGCGGATGATCGAAGAGCTCGGGATCGCCGCTTTCTGCGTCGGCGCCCGCGACATCGGCACGCTTCGCCGCGCGGTCCTGCGGCGGACATCGGACTGGGAGCCCGTGCCGCGGGTCCCGTCCCCGATTCCCGAGCCGGCCGTCATACCCCGACGCGCGCTGCGCCGATGAATTCATCTCCGCCTCCTCCGCCGGTCCGCGCGCCCGGCGATCCTCTCGCGCGGCCGCGCGACGCGGCTACTCTGATCGTCTATCGCGAGAACGCCGGCGTGCTGGAGGTGTTGATGGGCGAGCGGCACGCCAGGCACCGCTTCATGCCACACAGGTTCGTCTTTCCCGGCGGCCGGATAGACGCCCGGGACTCGAGGGTTCGCTGCGCGACCCCGCTTGCTCCCGGCACTTCGGCGCGGCTGGAACGGCGGCTCGGCCCCGCACGGGCGCGCGCGATGGCGGTGGCCGCGATCCGCGAGACCTTCGAGGAGACCGGGCTGATCGTCGGCGGACCGGATCCCGATCCCCGCCGACCGCCGCCGCGCGGCTGGGAAGGGTTTTTCGCCGCCGGGTTCGCGCCGGCGCTGGGCGCGCTCGCTTATGTCGCGCGCGCGGTGACCCCGCCGATCCGCCCCGTCAGGTTCAACGCCCGGTTCTTCGTCGTCGCGCACGAGCACGTGACTGGGCAGGTCAGGGGCTCCGGCGAGTTGCTGGGGCTGAAATGGTTCGCCGTCGAGGAGGCGCTGACGCTGGAACTTGCCCAGATCACCCGGCGGGTACTGATCCATTTCGGCGCTTCCTACGGGGATGTCGCCGGCACCGGGGACGACGGTCCGGTGCCCTACTTCAAGTGGACGCCTACCGGCCATGTCCTGATCGACGAATGAGGCCGGCCGCGCCTTCGGTCAGACCAGCCGGAGCCTCGGCTCGAAGAGATCGAGCACGGCGCCGAGCGACGTGCCCCGCCGAAGGCGCCGCGAACCGTCATAGACCATGTATTCCGGTTCGCCCCGGTCGCCCGCCGCTACCTTGACGACGGTATAGGCCGGCCGGTCGGACGCGCGGCGGAAGACCGAGAACATGGCCATGCCGTCGCCCGTGCCCATGGCGTAGTCTTTCCACTCGCCCATGGTGACGCGGCGGCTGTAGAGGGTCAGGAGGCGGTTGAGGTCGCGACGGTCGAAAAAGACGAATCTGGGTTCCTGCCGATAGGCATGAAGGTCGAATACCGTCGCCATTCTTCTGCCGCTGCGCTCCCTCGGGATGACAGTTTCGTGACCCTATCTATATCGCTCATTCGGGCGGCGGCGTCCAGAGCCCGTTGACCCGAATCGGGCGCCGGCCGCCGCGAATGTTGCGGTTTATGCCGCGAGGTTGTAATCCCATTGCCCTGCGGACCCTGGGCGGTGCCGACCGCCGTCATGGACCGGATCTGGCGGAGGGCCGAGCGTGGCCGATATTTTTCGCGAAATCGACGAGGAGCTGCGTCAGGAACGGGCGGAAAAGCTCTGGCGGCGCTACGGCAAATACGCCATCGGCGGCGCCGTGGCCGTGGTGCTGGCGATTGCCGCCTATACCGGTTGGCAGGAATACCGGACCGACCAGATGCTCGAAGCGGGGGCGAAGTTCGCGGCGGCCAAGGCGCTTGCCGAGGAGGGCAAAACCGGCGATGCGGAGGCTCTGTTCGCCGCCCTCGGGGCCGAGTCCGATACCGCCTACGGGGCTCTCGCGCGGTTTCACGCGGCCGCCCTGCGCGCATCGTCCGGCGACCGGGCGGGCGCGGTCCTCGCGTTCCGGGCGCTGGCCGGGGACGATTCGCTCGACCGGCCGATGCGCGATCTCGCCACCCTGCTCGCGGCGCAGAACGCGCTCGATGCGCCGGGCGCCGACGGGCAGAGCATCGCGGCCGATATCGAGCCGCTGGCGCGACCGGGCGGCGCGTGGCGGCATCTGGCCCTGGAGACCCTGGGCCTGATCGCGCGGAACGCCGGGAACCTCGAACAGGCGAAGACCTATTTCCAGCAAATCGTCGATGACGCCGCCGCGCCGCCGAATGTCCGCCTGCGCGCCTCCCATCTGCTGAAACTGGTCGCGGGCACATGACGCCGACGGGTAGCGCACGCATGCGCGGCTTCCGGCGCATCGCGGCGGTCGGCACGCTGTTGCTGACCGCCGGCTGCGGAGGCGGTTTCTTCGGAGAACCGGAAGATCCCCCGCTCCCTGGCGAGAGGCTCCCGGTCGTCGGTCTCGAGGAGGCCCTCGTGGCCGATCCCCGGATCGCCCGGTTGCGCGTGGAGCTTCCGCCTCCGGCGGCTAACGCGAACTGGCCTCAGGCGGGAGGGCTCCCGAACCACGCGATGCATCACCTGGCGGCGCCGGGCGCGCTCCAGCCGCGCTGGCGCGTCGATATAGGGCGCGGTTCCGACGACGACGGGCAGCTTCTCGCGCAGCCGATCGTGGCCAGGGGCCGGGTCTACACGCTCGATGCCGATGCCGGGCTCCGGGCCTTCGATCTCGACGACGGGTCCCTGCTGTGGCGGCGGGAGCTTGACGACGAGACCCGCGAAAGCGGTACGCTCGGAGGCGGCCTCGCGGTCGGTGAGGGCAGGATCTACGTCACTACCGGGTTCGCCTATGTCTTCGCTCTCGACGCGGAGACCGGGACGGAGCTGTGGCGGCGCAGGTTGTCCAACCCGATCCGCGCCGCGCCCACCGCGCGCGGCGGCCGGCTGTTCGTCGTCACCCTTTCGAACGAGCTCTTCGCGCTCGACGCCGCTTCGGGTCGGGTTCTGTGGTCGTACGACGAGATCGTCGAGCCGGCGGGGCTGGCCGGCGGTGCGTCTCCCGCCGTCGACGGCGGGATCGTTGTGGCGCCGTTCTCCTCCGGGGCGATCGTCGCCCTGCGCGCGGCGAATGGGCGGGTCCTCTGGTCCGACCGGCTGGTGGCGCTCCGGCGAACCGATCCGGTCTCGAGTCTCGCCCATGTGCGCGGATTGCCGGTGATCGACCGCGGCCTCGTGATCGGCGTGAGCAACAGCGGGCGAACGGTGGCGATCGATCTCAGGACCGGTCGCCGGCTGTGGGAGCAGCGGATCGGAGGAACCAACACCGCCTGGGTCGCGGGCGAGTTCGTCTACCTGGTTTCCAACGACAACCACCTCGCCTGCCTGTCGCGCCGCGACGGAAGGGTCCGCTGGGTCCGCTCGCTGCCGCGGTTCGAGGACGAGGAGGACAGGACCGGGCCCATCGGCTGGTCCGGGCCGGTGCTGGTCAGCGACCGGCTCCTGATCGCCGCCAGCACCGGCGAGATCTGGTCGGTCTCGCCCTATACCGGGGAGCCGCTGGGCCGGGTCGAGCTGCCGGACCCGGTGTTCATCGCGCCCGCGGTCGCCGGCGAGACCGTGTTGCTGCTGACCGAGGACGCGGAACTTTTCGCGCTGAGGTGATGCCGTTCACCGTCGCCATCGTCGGGCGGCCCAATGTCGGCAAGTCGACCCTTTTCAATCGCCTCGTCGGCCGCCGCCAGGCTCTCGTGCATCCGGCGCCCGGCGTGACCCGGGACCGCCGCGAGGGCGAGGGCAGCCTCCTCGGCCTGTCCTTCAGGGTGATCGACACCGCGGGGCTCGAGGACGAGCGCGGCGACACCCTGGCCGGCCGCATGCAGGCCCAGACCGCGCGCGCCATCGACGAAGCCCATGTGCTGATGATGCTGATCGACGCTCGCGCCGGGATTACGCCGCTCGACTCCCATTTCGCCGACATGCTGAGGCGCGTCTCGAAGCCCGTCGTGCTCGCCGCGAACAAGTGCGAGGGCGGCGCCGGCGCGGCGGGGCTGATCGAGGCCTACGGGCTCGGCCTCGGCGAGCCGGTGCCGATCTCGGCCGAGCACGGGCAGGGGCTCTCCGCTCTCTACGACGTCATCGCGCCGCACGCCGAATCGGCCGGTCCGGGCGAAGGGGACGACGCCGATGCCGAGGGCGGGCCGCTCAATCTCGCGATCGTCGGGCGGCCCAATGTCGGCAAATCCACGCTGGTCAACCGGTTGCTGGACGATGAGCGGGTCCTCACCGGCCCCGAGCCCGGCGTCACCCGGGACTCGATCTGGGTCGACTGGTCTTGGCGCGGGCGCGACATCAGGCTGATCGACACCGCGGGGCTGCGCCGCAAGGCGCGAGTCAGCGAACGGCTGGAGCGTCTGACCGCCGCCGATACGGCGAACGCGATACGGTTCGCGCATGTCGCGGTGCTGCTGGTCGACGGGATCGAGGGGCTGGAGAAAAGCGATCTCGCCATCGCCCGGCAGATCGCGGAGGAGGGCCGCGCGATGGTGCTGGCGGTCAACAAGTGGGACGCGGTCGAGGACAGGAGCGGCCGAATGAGTCGGATCGGCGACCGGCTGGAACGCTCGCTGCCCCAGGTCCGGGGAGTCCCGGTTCTCACCCTGTCCGCCCTGACCGGGCGCGGGGTGAACGGCCTGTTGCCGAAGGCGTTCGAGATATACGAGGTGTGGAACCGTCGGGTCGACACGGGACCGCTCAACCGCTGGTTCGCCGATGCGATCGACCGCCACCCGCCGCCCATCGTCGACGGACGCCGGCTCCGGTTGCGCTACATCACCCAGGTCAAGGCGCGCCCTCCCACCTTCGCGCTCTTCACCACGCGCCCCTCGGCGGTTCCCGAGTCCTACCTGCGCTATTTGGCCAACGGGCTGCGGGACGATTTTGGCCTGATGGGCGTGCCGATCCGGATCGCGCTCCGCAAGGGCAGGAATCCCTATGCGCCGGGACGGGCATGATCGCCGGGGTCGGGCTCAGTACGCGCGCACCACCTCGCCGTGCCGCGTGCAGTCGGCGGCGCCGAGTTCGACGAAGATGTCGCCGAGCGCGTCCGGCGGCTTGAGCGTGTCGGGATCTTCGCCGGGATAGGCAGCGGCGCGCATCGCGGTTCGCGTGCCGCCGGGATCGACGACGTTCACGCGGAGCCGGGTCCGCGCGGTCTCCGCCGCCCAGGAGAGCGCCATGGTTTCCAGCCCCGCCTTGGACACCGCGTAGCTCCCCCAATAGGGGCGGGCGCCCCGGCCCGCGCCGGAGCCGACGAAGATCGCGCGGCCCGCCTCGACGGCGC
>JAPPHW010000191.1 GCA_028820945.1 Defluviicoccus sp. | reverse complement strand
CGATGCTGAAGCGCCTGCGGGCGCTGGCCGCGAGCCAGGGCTACCGCACCGTCGGGCTTGCGCCCTCGGCCTCGGCGGCGAAGACGCTGGCGAACGAGGCGGGGATCGAATCCGAGACCCTGCAACGCTATCTCGCGCGCCATGACGGGATCGCCCACGGCAGGGGCACGGCTGCGGGCCTGCGCAAGCTCCGCGCCGCGAACGCGAAGTCGGTGCTGGTGGTGGACGAATCCTCGCTCGCCTCCAGCGAGCAAATGAGGAACCTCCTGCGGATCGCGACGGCGCTGCGCCTGCCCCGCGTGGTGCTGGTCGGCGACGAGAAGCAGCTCGGCGCTGTCGAGGCCGGCAAGCCGTTCGCCCAGCTCAAGGCCGCCGGGATGCAGACCGCTGTGATGGACGACATCGTTCGCCAGCGCGACGCGGAGTTGAAGGCGGCGGTCAGGGCGAGCCTCACCGGCGACGTGAAGGGCGCGTTCGCGAAGCTCGGCGACAACATCCGGCAAGTGGAGTATGGCGATCTCGGAGCCGAGACCGCGCGCCGGTGGCTCAACCTGCCGCACCAACAGCGCGCGGCGACCGGGGTGATCGCCCCGACGCGGGCGCTGCGCGACAGCATCAACGCCACCATCCGCGAGGGCCTGGTCGCCGAAGGCGCGATCTCCGGCCCCGCCCGGCAGGGCGAGAAGCTGGTGCCGCGCGATCTCACCCGCGCGCAAATGGCCCGCGCGTCCAACTACAGCATCGGCGACACGGTGATCTTCACCCGCCCCTACAAGACGCTCGGGGTGGAGAAGGGCGACGAGCGCCGGGTCGCCGGCATCGACCGGCGCTGGGGCGTGCTGCGCCTGGAGGACGCGAAGGGCAACCGGACGCCGTGGCGGCCGGAACGCATCGCCGCCGCGAAGGGCGGGGTCGAGGTCTACCGGAGCGAGGCGATGGAGCTTCGCCGGGGCGACAAGGTGCGCTTCACGCGCAACGATCCCGCCTCCGGGCTCACCAACGGCGAGACCGCGACGGTCGAAGCCGTGAGCCGGGACGGCGTTCGCTTCCGTCTGGAGAACGGTTCGCTCGCCACGCTCCGGCAGCACGACCCGCAACTCCGGCATATCGACCGCGCCTTCGCGGCGACGGTGCACGCCTTCCAGGGCCGCACGGTGGACCGGATCGTCGCGGCGATGCCCGCCGGCAACCCGAAGCTGACGGACCAGCGCGCCTTCTATGTGGCAATCTCGCGGGCGCGGGAGACCGCCATGCTGGTCACCGACGACGCCCACAAGCTCGCCGACCAGCTCCAGCGCGCGACGGGGGAGCGGCTGGCGGCGCTCGATGCGACCGCGAAACAGGCCGCCTGGGCGGCGGTGTTCGAGCGCGGCGCGGGCCATGACCGGGAGGCGAATCACCTGACACGCGCTCCTGACGCGATGGACAAGGGTCTCGAACCGGACCGCCAGGACGGGCGCGGGCATCCCTCCCGCGATGGAATCGAGCGGGAATCCGCTCACGGACGCGAGCGCGAGCATCGACCCGCCCGCGAAACCGGCCGGGACCGCGACGGCAAATCGCCCGCCCGCTCCACGGATCGCGAGCGAAGCGGGAAGGAATCGGGCGCCAGGGATCGCGGACTCGACCGCGGCGGCGAGCGCCAGGGGAAGGTTGCTCGCGAGTCCGAACTCGAAAAGGCCGCCGGCGCGAAGCAGAAGTCGCGCGACTTCGACATGGGCATGTAGCCTCTCCTTCTCCTTCCGGCCGAATCAGCGTCCCGCACGGAGCAAAATCCGTCGAGAAGCGCGCCCGTCACGGCCGCCGCTCCCTATTGAATGGGTCAGCGGAGGCCGGACCCGGCCGCGCGGTGACGGGGCCGTTCTCGCGGTTCCCAGGGCGGCCCGAAGGGGACAGGAGTATCATGGAAAAGTCGCGATCGCCGGGCGCGACGGCGTGTATCGGTGCGACATGCGCCGGGAAGCCGCCGGGAGCCACGGTTCCCTGGAGAACCGCGCCGGCAGCCTCTAACCCCCTGAAATTCCGCGATGTGTTTTTCGCGTGTTACATCGCAATGCGGCGTGTCGCGCCAGAGCATACGCGTTTTTCCAAGGATTCTCCGGAGAATTATTGGGGACATGAGGGGACAGGGCGTAGCCTGAGGGAGCCACAGGGTGACAGGGGATGACAGGCATCCCAGATGCGGCAGGTGTGTGAAAGCTCCCGCCCTCCGGGCGGTCGGACAAAGCAACCTCTGCCGCATCCGCGATCTGGCGCAAACCCTGCAATGACAGGGGGTTCAAGCCATCGCGGCGCTTGAGCGAGACGACCGGCCAACGATCCGTGAGCGCGTTCCGCGTCGCCTTCCTGACGGCACAGGTAACAGAAGGAGGGGTGCGAAGCAAACCATCGAGGGGGGCGTTGCACACCTTGCGCACCGCGACGGCGAAACCGCCGTTGGCTGACATGCTCGGGCCGGTTTGTCAGCGCGTCACCGCGACTCCGTCTGCACATGTTACCTCGCCGCATCGGGAACCGGCCGCACCGGCGAACTGCAAGAAAGTCTGCGTGGAGTCGCTGCCGATGCGGGGTCCGATGCACGGTATGTTCACACTCTGCGCACCGGCGCGGTCGCTACGAATGAGCCGGCGTTGGATGCATCGCCGCCGCGAGCGTGATAATCGACCGCAGCCGGGCGCTGTGCTAGCCACTCGCCCCCGGCGGCTGGTCGTTGATTCGAACGGGACGGAGACAGGAAGCATTGCTCGACGCAACACCGCTACACGATGGGCGTTCCAAGGATCGACCGGGTTTGGCTGCGGACACTTTGTTTGTGACCAAGCGCACCGGCCTCGCTAGGGTCCTGTTCGCGATCATGCATCCGCGTCATGCCAGGGCGGCATCGGTGAACGCCGAAGCAATCCGGCTGCTTTTCGGTTCACGCCGCGCCGAAATATCGTTGGGCAACGTGGAAGCGGTCGATGTAGCGGACGGACGGCTCTGTTCCAGCATTCGGGTCCGCCATACCGCAGGGAATGCGCATGTTTCGGGGTTGCCTCGAACGGATGCAAGCGCCTTTGCCAGTGCGCTTGAAGCCGCGAGATGCGACTGGTGGCGTCGTACGCTTGCGCCGCAACTGGAAACGCTGCGCTCCGTGCATGATCGGCTGACGGCATTGGCTGATCCAGCCAGATATCTTACCGCCGACGCATTTCGCGATCTTGAGGCCGAGGCTCAAACAGTTGCCGGCGGGCTCGCGGCGCGGTGGCCGGAAGCGCTGTCGGATGCTCCCGAAGTCCGAATGCTGCGGAGCATTCTGGATTTTCTGGAAGCGCCAGACGATGCCAAGGTGAAGGCAAACGAGGCATTCGTCGTCAACGAGCTTGCCCGCTCGCGCGAACTGTTCGACCGGATCGAGGCCCGCCCGCTTACGGAGGAGCAGCGCCGGGCGGTCGTCATCGACGAGCGCCGCAACCTCGTGGTCGCCGCCGCCGGTAGCGGCAAGACCTCGGTCATCGTAGCCAAGACCGGCTGGCTCGTCCGAAAGCGGTATCGCAGGCCGTCCGAATTGCTGCTGCTCGCCTTCGCGCGCGATGCCCGCAAGGAGATGGAAGAACGGATGGACTCGCGCCTTGGCACCGCAATCGCACGCGAGGTGACGGTGCGCACCTTCCACAGCCTCGGCATGGCGATCGTCGGCAAAGCCGAAGGCAAGCGCCCCGCACTCGCGGCGACGGCGGAGAACGACCGAACCTTGTTCGATCTGCTCAAGGGAATAGTCGCCGATCTGCTCGCCGACCGCGACCTCTCGGCCATGCTGGATGAATGGTTCCAGGAGAGGTTCGCGCCGTACAGGAGCCAGCAAGAATTCAGAAACTGGGGCGAGTACCACGACTATATCCGGAAGTTCGATATCCGCTCGCTGAGGGGCGACGTGGTCCGCAGCTTCGAGGAATGCGAGATTGCCAACTTTCTCTACCTCCACGGTGTCGCCTACGAGTACGAAGCTCCCTACGAGCACGATCTGGCGACCTCGGAGAAGCGCCAGTACAAGCCCGACTTCCGTCTTTCCGAGCACGGCATCTATATCGAACACTTCGGGATCGACGCCGCAGGGAACACGGCGCCTTTCGTCGACCGGGGCCAATATTGGCGGGACATGGAATGGAAACGCGGTGTCCATGCCGAGCACGGCACCGTCCTGATCGAAACCTTCAGTCACGAACAGACCGACGGCAAGCTGCTGCGAAACCTGACGGAGAAGCTCGAGGCCCACGGGGTGACTCTCTCGCCGATCCCGCGCGAGGAAGTATTCGCCGCTCTCGACCGACAGGGCCGGATCGATCCGTTCACGCGGCTGGTGGCAACCTTCCTGCAGCACTTCAAGGGCAGCCGGCTGTCATTCGAGGAAGTCGCCAAGCGCGCCAGCGCTCACCGGGACAGGAGGCGGGCGCAGGCGTTTCTCGCAGTGTTCCGACCGATCTTCGAGCGCTACGAGGAAGCGCTCGCCAGCGCAGGCGAAATCGACTTCCACGACATGATCAACCGGGCGACCGATCTCGTGGAGGAAGGACATTACCGCAGCCCGTTCGGATACATACTGGTCGACGAATTCCAGGACATTTCGCCGTCTCGCGCGCGACTGCTGAAGGCGCTGCTCGACAGCGCGCCGGGATCCCAGTTGTTCGCGGTCGGCGACGACTGGCAGGCGATCTACCGATTCGGCGGTTCGGACATCGCGGTGATGCGGGAGTTCGGGGACCATTTCGGCGCGTTCGAGCGCATCGATCTTGCCACCACGTTCCGCTGCGCCGACCGCATCGCGACGGTCGCCACAAACTTCGTGCTGTGCAACCCGGCGCAAATCCGCAAGACGGTTCGTACAACGCGGAAGGCGGATCGCCCCGCGGTATTCGTCGGACTTCCCGGCGAGCAGGAACTCTCGCTTCTGAAAGAGGCGCTCGACAGAATCGAAGCGGATGCCCGCCAATACGACGGCACATCGGAGGTGTTGCTGCTGGGCCGCTACCGGCATCTGCGGCCCCGCAATCTGGATGCGCTGCCGAAGCAGTATCGCCGACTCCGTTTCACTTGGATGACCGTACACCGCTCCAAGGGTCTCGAGGCCGACTATGCGGTGGTGCTTGGACTGTGCTCCGGCAAGCACGGGTTCCCTGCCGAGATAGCCGACGATCCGTTGCTCGATCTGGTGCTCGCAGCGCCCGAAGCCCAGCCGAACGCTGAGGAGCGTCGCCTGCTCTACGTTGCCGTTACCCGGGCGCGGCGGCAGGTCTTCCTGCTTGCCGACGGCGGCCAGCCGTCTGAATTCGTGACGGAGTTGATCGACGGCGGATACGACGTCGAAGTGTTCGGTCGTCCGCCGGAGAGCGACGTGCCTTGTCCAAGATGCGTCGGTGGAGGACGGCTGGAGCGCCGGGAAAACGCGCGCGATCAGAGCGTTTTCTACGGGTGCTCGAATTTTCCGCTATGCGAGCACACCGCGCGTGCCTGCCCCCGCTGCGGAAACGGCCTTCCCGTCAAGTCCGGTGAGGCTTACGTCTGCCGAGACTGTGGTGGGTCTATCGAGGCTTGTCCCGTCTGCGACGGCTGGCTGAACGCCAGAATGGGCAGGTACGGCCGCTTCCTCGGCTGCTCGAACTTCCCGGTTTGCGACTACACAAGAAACCTGCGGGAATCGAAAAAACGTGGGGTGGCACGGGACAGCGCGACAGTGGAACGGCGCACGCGACGTTGACAGCGTGACGTTCTCGCTCAGTAGGACATTCCTGTTTCCGTACGCTCAACGCTTGGAGCATTTGAATAGGTCGCTCGGCTTTGCCTTTCCGTCGTCCGAACCATGGAAATTGTAATAGCTGCCCTTTCCATCGACAGAGATCACAAAAGCGCAGTCATAGGCGAGTTCTGCATTCAGGCACCAATCCCACCGGCGTTCAATTCCCTGAATTTGAAACCGCGTGGTTTCGACGATTTCGCCGAATTTCACCTCACCGGTGCCATCGTACCGGCTCGCTGTCAGCGTTACGCAATCGGTTGCGAAAAGTCCGCAGCCGTCGAAGTAGTCACCGCATTTCCACTGTTCGATCCCTGCCTTGGTGTCCTCCTTCGGCGTCGTGCCTTCTACTGCCGGTGTAGTGCCATCTACAGTCGCACAGCCAGCAACGAGGACGAGTGCTGCCAGAGTTGCCGGCATAAGCCAGCGTGGCCTCGAATTCTCGCTCATGTAGCATTCTGCTCCTACGCTGCGTGTCGTTGCTACCCCATGATGGCCAATGTGTCTGCTCATCGATACTTCGCAAACTCCATCGCCTCCGCGATCCGACCTGCTGCCTTCTCGGCGGCGGCCTGCAAGGCGCTGTCGTCGAGATGGGCATAGATCGCGGTCGTTGCCAGCCGCCGGTGCCCAAGCAGCCGCCCGACGGTGGGCAGGCCGACGCCGTTCATGATGCCCTGCGAGGCCCAGGTATGGCGGCAGTCATGAATGCGCAGGCCGGGCAACCCGGCCTCCTCCCGGACACGGCACCAGAAGGTATAAAGCCTCGACGCCGTGAGGTCATCGGGAAACACGCGTTCCGCGCCCGGCTCGCGGGTCAGCGCCGCGACCAGCTTCGCCGCTTCCGGCCCGAGCCAGATCGTGCGCGGTCCGGTCTTGGAGTCCTCGATGCGCGCGCTCGCGCCGTCTTCGGACAGTTCGCCGATTTCGTCCCACCGCAGATTGACGGCTTCGGACAGTCGCGCCCCGGTCAGGGCCAGCAGGCGCAGCGCCGCGACGTGCCAGGGACGGTCCCCGGCGTGCCGGTCCAGCACCGCGCCGAGCCGGGCGATCTCGTCCTTGTCGAGATAGCGGGCGACGGGCTTCTTCGGATTGACCGTGATGTTGGCGCAGGCGTCGGGGACGTGCTCGCCGATCTCGCCCCACTGCCTGGCGGTCTTGAGCATGGCGCGCAGGATGTCGAACGCCCGGTTGGCCGCGCCGGGCCGGTCCGCGCTCGCCGCGTCGAACCACGCCGAGACCCGCGCATGGTCGATGGTGTCGAGCCTGAGCCGCCCGAAGGCAGGCAGGAGCCGCCCGCGCATGTAGATGTCGAAGGTCTCCAGCGATGACGGCTTCCACACGTCCTTGCGGCGCTCCCGGTAGCGCGCGGCGAAGTCGCGGAACACCGGGACCCTGACCTTGGGTGCCGGGGCCACGTCCTCGCCCGCCCAGATTCGGGCAAGCACGGCGGCGGCCTCCGTGCGCGCGTCCGCGAGGCTCATGTCGGGGAACCGCCCGAGCGTGATCTTGCGCATCCGGCCCCGCGCGCGGGTCTGGACGATGAACGACTTCGCGCCCGAGGGCTGGACCCGCAGCCCGAAGCCCGTGAGGGTTCCGTCCCAGAGCGTGTATTCGCGCGGCTTCGGCCTCGCGGCGGCGATGGCGGCGACCTTGAGCCGTGTCTTCCCCGTCCTATTCGCCATGATCCACCTCCCGCTTCCGGCCACCGGCGAGCGCGCCGCCGACGATCCCGGAAATGCGCCCCGCCGCCTCGCGGAAATGCCCGTCGGCAAGATGGGCGTAACGCTCGGTCGAGCCGGTATCGGCATGGCCCAGCAACCGGCCCACGGTGTAGAGGTTGAGGCCGCCCATCACCGCATGGGAGGCGTAGGTATGGCGGGTGTCATGAATGCGCACGTCGTCCAGCCCGGCGAGCGCGCGCAGCTTGAGCCAGCGCTTGGCAAGGTCGGCCATCGGACCGTCGCCCTTCCGGTTCGGAAACACGAATGCGCCGTCGCGCGGCAGGCTCGCCAGCACGGCCCGCGCGGGTGCGGGAAGCTGGATCGTCTTCGGCCCCGTTTTCGAGTCCGGCAACACCGCGCGGGTCTCCCGTATCCAGTCCCACCTGAGCCCGGCAATCTCGGAGGATCGCGCGCCGGTGAACAGCAGCAGCCGGATCACGGCGGCGGCCTGCCGATCCTCGGCGTGGTCGAGCACGAAACCGAGGCGCTTCAACTCGTCCGCCGACAGGAACCGCTCGCGCGGGGCGGTCCGGTAGCGGCGCATGTTGCGGCAGGGGTTGGAGCCCTGGGGCCGGATGTCCCAAAGCTCGGCGGCGGTCATCATCGCCGACAACACCGGCAGGGTGCGGTTGGCGACGCCGGGCGTGCCGCTCAAGCTATCGAACCAGCGCCGCACGTCGGCACGGGTCATCTCCGCGACCCGCTTCCCGCCCAGCGGGGGAAGGATGTAGCGCTTGAGAAGGTGAAGGTTGCTCTTCCGGGTGGACGGCTTCCAGCGATGGGCGCGGCGGCGGATGAACTCGTCGGCGAAGTCGCGCATCGGCGGCCCCGCCTTGCGCTCGGCCTGCGCCGCCTCGATCTCGGCGACGGCCTTCGCCCGCGCCTCGTCGGCGGTCGTTTCCGTGGTCTTGCCGAGGGCGATGTTGGCCGCGCCCAGCTTGCGGACCACGCGGACGAAATACGTCCGGGTATCGTCGGCGGTAATCGTGAAGCCGAAGGCAGGCAGCGTATGGTCCAGTACAGTCAGCGGTCGCTTGCTGTGCTTGCGTTCCCTGAAACTCCGGCGCGCGGTCCGGTCGTTGACGGTGGCGTAGATGCGCATGGGGCGGTCTCCCGGTCTGTTCCCTCGTATGCCGCCCCGTTCGCAGGGAACAGGGACGGCGTTTTCGGGAAGACAACGGGGACCGCGCGGGGGATCGCAGGTCAGGCGAGATTGCGCCTAACGGTCTGAAACAAAGACGGAAATCGTTCTCTCGGGAAGGCCGGTCAGGGCTGACTCAAGGTAGGAGTCTGCGGCAGGTGTGAAGACCTTACCTCGCGTCAGCGAGTCCATACGGAAGCGGCGTTCAGCCACGGTGATCGGGGACGTTCGCAAGGGCGTTTCCCAAGGTCAAGCCGCCGTGGGGATTGAGCGGAATCCGGGGTCGCGGTGCATGGGCAACTGTGGCGGTCGCCGGTCATGGGAACACACACGCATCAAGCTTGACGCGACGCAGTCGGGATCGTGGCGGATGCGCGGCTGCATGACCTCCGCCAAGCTTCGCACGCGGTGGTGAACGGCGAGGGCTTTTGTGTCGCGGGCGCCTACTGGGTCATCGACGGGGCAGCTACATCAACCGCTGCGTTCATCTCGACGACGCGATGCTCGGCAAGGCTGCCGGGCGGTCGTACGAGAATGGCGCTTGCCGTCCGCCGCCGCGCTTCCTATGATTCCGTCATGTCCGAGGCCATCGCGTTCGACACCCACCGCTTCGTCAAGCGCCTGACCGACTGCGGCTTCACCGAGCAACAGGCGGAGACGCTGGCCGACGAGCATGTCGCCCTGCTCAACGCCAATCTCGCGACCAAGGCCGATGTCGCGAGGATCGAGGAGCGTATTGCGAAGGTCGAAGCCGGCATGGAAGCGCTGCGGCAGGAGACCAAGGCCGGCATGGATGCGCTACGGCAGGAGACCAGGGCCGCTATAGAGGCGTCGAAGTCCGATCTGATGAAATGGCTGGTCGGCTTGCTGATCGCCCAGGGCGGCCTGATCGTCGCTCTGGTCAAGTTGCTGTAGGTCCTGCTGAAGTCGACCGGACACACCCAATCCCTGCAACCGCGCCGGAAGCGCCTGCAGGGCGCCGATCGACGCTCTATTCCACCCCAACCCTTCAGCGCTATCGGCATCGGGCGAGTTGTCCAGGCCGGTGTGTCAGCGGCGTCACGAACGCGCGACGGCGGATTCGCGCGCACCGGGGATAGACTCTGCGTTGAACTTGGACCGTTTCCGGCTTACGGTACGCAAACGGGAACAGGCGATGCTCGACAGGGGTGCGCGTTTTGCGCATTGAGTGGCACCGGGTTAAGTCAATGTCCCGGCCAATGCGACTAAACAAACTGAGCTGCCGTTGAGCGGTAATCGCAACTCCACCGATCCGACGACCAATCGAAAGGCAAAAAGGGCATGACCACAACCCAAGGAAACGACAACCAGAGAGTACAGTTTGCACTGACATCCGAGCAGGATTCAGTCATCCAACAAATTTCATGTCCGCCGGGATATATCAAGAGACTAGTAATAGTCGGAAGGGATCAAGAAGGGCGGACTTTGGTGGAAACCCAGTGTGTCCCCGCAGTCGCTTAGCCAGAATATTGCTCTCCGCCTTTGCGAGATCGCGCTTGGTAGTCTCGGCGAAGGCGCGGAGTTCCTTCAGCAGCTTCTGTTGGGCCGTTGGAATCCTCAGCAGATCATGGCGCCCCATAGTGCCTATCTCGCCAGTTTTGTCTCCTGATCGGGGAGGCTACGAACGGGCACCCATCTAGTCAAATGAATAGGCTTCGTCGGATTGAATGAAGGGAGAGAACAGTGTGGCAAACGTTCCAACTTAACCATGACACCGGAAACTGGAACACTCTTGACGATCCGAAACCTGTCGCTGACGAACAGATATCCGATAACGTTTTCATTTTCTGGGCTGGAAGCTGGCCGGAGGAGCACGAGGAACAGCACGAGATAGCTGAGGCTATCATCAAGGCCAACCACGGGCGGGTGTTGCGCGTGACTCTGGGTGCCAGGCTTGTTAACGCTATGAACCCTAACTCTACCACGTCCTGCGGTCGCTGCTTTTGTGTGATCGACGAGAACGGTCGGCAATGCGAGGGCGGCTATCAGAGAAATGGGCACGTCATTTGGGTCAAATGTAGCGGAAGTTGCTAAAGACAACGGAACTGTAAATGCCTTCCAGGGCAGCCGAAGCGGCCACTTACGCGTTGTCAATCGCAGTATACTTGGCGAAGGCGCATGCGTGGGCGGTGAGACCTTCGGCTAGAGTTTTGGCCGAAGTCGCGCAACACTTTGCCTCGGTGCGCTGGGCGCTCAAATGTCGACGACAAGCGCGTGTCGGTCTCGACTGTAGCAGGTCCTTGGTGATAATGTGATGTTCGTGCTCGTGCGGTTGCAGAGACGCAGATCGGGGAATCGCGACGCAGCAAAGGTCGCCGTCTGCCTCATTCTGCTGTTCTCGGCGTTCGGGGAGATGTGGTCGGCCCGTGCAGCGACGGAATCGCCGGCACGCCTGTTCGCCGTTTCCGCCCTGGCCTTCCGCACGGCAGCACTCGCCGGAGACGAGGCGGCGATGTCCGTCCTGTCGGCGATGCCGGGAGCCGCGACGGTTCCCGGTGAAGTTTTGCCCGCGCTGTGGGGACCGTTCTTCGAGAACGCGGTCGTCAGGCTCGGTCGGTTGAACGCCTCCGTTCCGGTCGCCCTCTACTTCAACCCGCTGCTCGACGTGGCGTTGTTCACCCTGTGGCGGCGCCAGGGGGAGGCTTATGTCGTCCACAGGGCGCGCGTGCTGCCCGGCGAGCGTCTCGACGGACCGGGGGGGTCCGTATCGTTGTTCCCGGCCTGGATTGCGACGAAATCCTCGCCGGCGGCGACCCTGGCGCGCATTGCCGCCCAACGTCTCGAACGTTTCGGCAGGCGCCACCCGGCCGAAGCCCGGGCGCCGGGACGCGCCGTGTTGACATTCGCGAGCGCGGCCGCGAACGCCCGTTATGCAATGGCGCGGCTTGCCTGGAATACTGTGCAGAGATCGGCCTGGACGGACGAAAGGCTATCATGGCTCGCTGCGACGCTGACCACGATAGAAAATGCTCTTAATGCGGACGACGCCGCTTCGCTGAACGCCTTTGCGCCGGAGACTGATGCCGGGACGGCGGCTGCGCTTGTGCAGTTGCCGCGTGGCTTTGTCGAACGCCTTTCCCTAGACATGGTACTCGGCGTCGCCGGGAACGGCCACCTTCTCGTCGGCTCGGTTCCCGAAGAAGGCGGCGTCTACGTATTCGCCGCGTGCCGAATGGCGGACGGCGTTTGCGAGCTTCGCCGGCTCGCACTGCTGTCGGTGACCGAGTAGGACGGAGCTGGGCCATGGCAAGGTTTTTTCCCCGAGGCCGACCCAAGCTGCATATCTTCTTGCTGGCGGCGGTTCTTGTGTCGTCGTCGGTGCCGGCCGATGCCGGCTGGCTCGACCGGGCCCGGGGCATCGGAACCGGCGCACAAGTCTATGCGCAGGTTTCTGCATTCCGGTCCGTCAAGCAGAACCTCGGCGCGCTGACCGGCCTGTTCGGCGATATGCTGGATGCCGTCGGAGAGGGCGACGACAGGAGGGTCGGAGAGGTCTGGAGCGATATCCAGGATGTGCCGGGAAAGATCGTCAGGGACGCGTTTCCGGTTTTGGATCTGGTTGAGAGTGCGTCCGCCGCCCTGGAAGGCGTGCGGGAAAGGGTTGGCGCAGCTAAGGCAAGGGTCAGGCGGCTGGTCGGCAAGGCGGGTGGTATCGCATCCCTTGCTTCGCTCGCGATTTCTCCGGAGGAGCGGCCCTTCTACGAATGGACGACCGGCATTCTCGGGGATGAGCCGCTTCCTGCGATCGCCTATGCCGGAACAGCCGGCGCCGAAGAAGGATTGGGCGAAGCCTCCGGGAACGACGATGGTGACCCCGACAACTGGGGTGAAGGGAGCCCTGGCTCCGAAATCGCGACCGGGACATCCGGGGCCCGAGAGCGTTACGACGAGACCCTGAAGAGGCTCGACAAGACCTTGGCTGCGTCGTCCGGCGTCAGGGACCGGGACGGGAAACCTGAAGGTCGCGATTACGAGTCGAGAATCGAAGTTCTAGACCGGCGCCGAGCCAGGTACGATACCGAACGCCGCGAACAGGCTGCTGCACCGGCACCAGCGCAAGAACAGGAAACCGCCAATGGCGCCAAACGGGATATCGGTGGGCGAACGGCGCCGGCAAAGGAGCAGCGGAAGCAAGCTGAACCGCAGATTGCGGCGAACAGCGGTAAAGCGCGGCAACACAATCAAGACCACCGGTGCAGGATAACGTGCAGACAGGGCTCGATCTGCGTCGAATACACTCTGGAAAAGCCGAGCGATTGCGCGAAATTCTCCGCGCAATGCCAAGACAGTCCCGGCGTGACCTTCGAGCGCGACCATACCTGCGCTCCCGGACTGGCTTGCCGCCAGCGGGCACCGCAAAGGGTATCCACGACCTACGATCCGAGCATGGATCCGAGAAGGTTCGAGCAAATATGCGCTGCCAACCGTGGAAAAATCGTGAGAAAGTGACCCTGATTCGTTAGAAACAAGAGTCTTCGGGTACAAGAACGGCCGCCCCACGCCACCACGATCCAAAGCAACCGTCGCGCCATTGGCCACGATAAACTTCGCCATTGATCGTGGCTGTCCCGAAGCCGTTTGGCTTGCCATCAGACCAATTGCCTTCGTAGCGACTACCGCTGATATAGGTAAAGGTTCCGAGGCCGTGCATCTTGCCGTCTCTCCAACCGCCTTCGTAGCGGTTGCCGTTAGGCCATGTATGGGTCCCGCGCCCGTTGTACTTTCCGTCTTGGACCTCTCCCGTGTAAGTGATTGTGCGTTCTTTGTCGCGCCAAACTATGCGCCCCTCACCCGAGGCAACTCCATCTACGCAGATCCCTGACCAAGCAATTGTCTTGTTTGGTTGCGGATCCGGGTTCCACACATGGCATCCCGGTTGGTTCCCGATCTCTATCCAGCAAGGTGTGCGGGTACCACCTCTACATAACGGCTCGGGCGTAAGGGCACTCTCCTCTGCCGCGCGCTTCCGTTCCGCTTCCTCCGCTCCCCGTTTGTGCGCCTCTTGCTCCACCCTTCGCTTGCGTTCGGCTTCTTCCGCCTTCCGCGCGGCTTCCGTTCCTTCCGCCAGCAGGTGCTTCGCTTGATCTCGGGTCAGATATCCCGTCTCCAAATGGTTCTCTGCCCTCTGATACGCGGTGACCGCCGCTCGAGTGCGAGGGCCGAACACGCCGTCTGCCGTCCCCACGTCCAACCCATATGCTGACAAGGCCTTTTGGACCGACACGCGCTGCGCGCGCGTCAACTTTAGCGCAGCCTCGACCACTTTCGCATTCTTGGTGGACGGAGCCGCCGATGAAGTTTCCTGCTCCCTATCTCTTGGCTTGGCTCCTTGCTGCTGCTTGGACGCGGACGGTTCCGCCTGCTGCTTCGCTTTCAGTCCAGCCACCGTTTTCTTTACTGCCTCCGCCCAGGTCATTCCCCCGAGAAGCGCATGCACCTCCGCGTCGTCGGGAACGGGGCGCTGCTCCTTCTTTTCGCCGTAGACCAGACGTGCCACGTCAACCGCTGTCAGGCCCCGTGGACCCCTTATCGAGACCGCCGCCCCCGCCCTCATCAACAGGCCGATTGCCTCGGGGTTTGCGTTCATGGTCGCGATAAAGAGTGCCGTCGCTCCGTCCGCCGCACGGGTGTCCGGCGACGCGCCGGATCGAAGCAGAATATCGACCAGAAGCACATAGCCCTTGTTTGCCGCGTGCATCAGCGGAGTCCAGCCCTGGCTGTCGCGGCCGTCGACAGGTGCACCTTCCGAAAGGAGCTTGCGAACGCCTTCAATATCGCCCGCGATCACCGCACGGTGCAGCCGCTCTGGGGCCAGAGGTGGCGCCGTCTCCGTAGCTGCGCCCGCGCCTGCCAGGCCCTCGGAGCGCGCCGCCTCGCGAAGACGACGAAATCCTCGCGGTGTAAGCACCTTCGATGTCGGAAGACCTACGTCGCGAAGAAAGGCACCATAGGCTTTCGACAGACCCTCATGCCAGGTTCCGTCGTCGGTTGGGCCGGGTTTGTAGCCCAGCGCCGTCAGCAAGGCCGCAGCTTCCCGTACCGCTTCGGATGGAGGGTTCGCCTCAACAGCTTGAGGCTCTTGCGCGTGAAGTCCACCCGTCAGCGCCCAAGGCACCGCGAGCATCACCAGAAGAAGGGCGTTGCGGAGGCAGTACACGAAACTAAACCGTCTCCAAGTCAACCAACCAGCCGAAATCTAACGCGAGAGCGTTGTCGCGGAAAGGGTGTACGTGTCAAACAAGATTGGCTGGACGGCTCACCTGTTGGCCGAGCCCGGATACTGGTTCAGGCCGAGTAGTTGACCACTGCCGCCCCGTCGATGTCAGGGCAGTGGATGAAGGCGTCACGAAATTGACCCAGCGCCAGATTGAGGAACTAATCTGGGGCACCGGGCGCGTCGCGGGGGAAGCGTACCCGGACAGCTGGATGAACGGCCGCGTCGACTGCCACATCGCGAAGAACCGCGCCCTGCTGAAATGCTATCGCGACATCGCCGTAGGGCGAACCGCCCGCGCTGCCTCAAAACGGAAATGAAGCAGCAATTTCGCCGGACATGCGCTAAGGTATCTCTCGTTGCGCTCAGGTTAGATTTCCACGACAAGCGAGTGTCGGTCTCGGCTGTAGCGAGCCCCCGCAACCATTCCTCCTTCCGGCCCACTTATTCAACCCATGGGCGCGAAGGAGGAAGCCTAGAAACCTTAAATTCCGTTTGTCAAGACAGAAAAAGGGGACGCTCCCACGTCCCCTGATCCTGTTTTGGGAACCGCGCCAGCCCTAATTCGCCGGCTCTTTCCCCAATCAGTACGCCACTGATGGGAGAAACGTAGCGGGCGGAAACCGTCCCTGTCAACCCGATTTTCCAAAAAAGGGACACCGGGGTTCGCCGAATCAAGGGTTTCGCAACGGCTTGAAATACATGCCGAATCACCGTGACCCCAACCATGACGGCCCGCTCTCCGCGAGCCGAAACCCAACCGGCCGGAGGCCGCGCGGCCCCCAACATTTCGCATCCGAGACCGCCGCCGCCGAGTTTCCCGGACTCCTGGAAGGAGAGAGCCACCTCGAGATCAAGGACCTGCTGGAACGGCTCGGGCCGAAATCCGGCATGTCCCAGCCGCTCATCAAGCATTTCGTGCTACTGCTGGAATGGACCCGGCCCCAGGACTGGACCGCCGGCGCGCAGCCGATCGTCTGGCTCTCAGTATCCCAGACCGCGGCCGCGCTCGGCATCTCGACCTCGCAGGTCCGGCGCAACGAAAAGACCCTGCACCGTCTCGGCGCGCTGTCGTGGAACGACTCGCCCAACCACCGCCGATACGGCTCGCGTGACTTCACCGGCGCGATCGTCCAGGCCTTCGGCATCAACCTGGCCCCCGCCGCCTCGCTGCTGCCCGACCTCCGGCGCCTCGCACGCGACTACGAGGACGACCGCGCCCGCTGGAGGTTCCTGCGCCACCGCATAGCGGCCTGCCGCGGCAACATCCTCGCCGCAGTAACCACAGCCCAGCAGTCCGGCTCCCTGCGGGACGAGGAGGCCCGGGCCTGGCGCAACCTCGTCGCCGAGGCGGTCGGCCGCATCACCCCCCACACGCCGCACTACGCCTTGGAGCGCCGCCTGCGCGAACTCGACCACCTCGACGCCGCCCTGCAGGCGGAGCTCGCCGGCGAGGCGGAGGGGGCCTCGGAACAGCCCCATATGCATGCCATGGACACCGAAGATGCATGCCCTGGCACGCATGCCCGGAAGCCACCATTGGATTACACTACAACCGAATCTTCTGGTTCATCCAGTACGGTATCCGCAGCAACGGGAGACCCCGATGCAACCCCAATCCTCCTACCCGCCAAGCATCCGCGCCCGCGTCCATGACGCCGCGATCGAGCGCGTCAGCCGCTTCTTCAACGCCACCCTCGACGACATCTTCGTCGAGCTGCTGCAGAACGCGCGCCGCGCCAGCGCCACCCAGGTCACCGTTTCGGCGACGCTGCTCTCGCCCGACCGCTGGTCCGTCACCGTCACCGACGACGGCGCCGGCATCGCCGATCCGACCGTCATCCTTTCCTTCGGCGAAAGCGCCTGGACCACCCAGACCGCCTCACTCGAAGACCCCGCCGGCATGGGCTTCTACGCCCTCGCCAAGCAAGGATGCATGATCGCATCCCGCCCGATCGGCGCCACTCCCGCTCCCGCGTGGCGCGCCCGGATCTGCCCCGACGCCTTCCTCGGCAAGACCGTTGCCCCGGTCCTCACCGACGACAGCGCCCCATCCCCTAACGGCACCGCCATCACGTTCGTCACCGAGCACAACCGAGACCACATCGAGGCCGCGCTCGGTGCCGCCGCGCGCCACTATCCCCTCCCGGTCCGCTTCAACGGCCGCAAGATGGACTTCAGCTACTTCCTGGACCGCGCCGTCCACACCGAGGCTTGGGCCGGCCTCACCTTCGGCGTCTACCGCGACCGGTACCGGCCCTACGACGACCCCGACGTCAATTTCCACGGTCGTACCTTCAGCGCCGGCCTTCCCAGCGTCGAGTGCATCACCGGCGGCGTCTGGTCGGTCCGCGCCGACATCCGAGCCTGCCCGGAGTTTGAGCTGGTGCTGCCTGCGCGCAAGGAGCCGGTGGTCAACGACTTCCTGCACCGCATGCGCGAACAGGCTCTCCTCGCCATCTACCGGGCGATCGCAGCCTGTGAGCCCGCGCCGCGCCTCTCCTACAGCCACCACAAGCGGGCCACCGACGCCGGCATCGTCATCCAGCAGCCCCCGCCGGCGCTGGAGCCGTGGCGCCCGCCCGTCGCCGACATCGAGCACTGGCATGCGCCGCCCGGATGGGATGCGCCCCGCCCCAGCGCCCTTCTGATGACGGCTGAGCCCGAGACCCATCACGGCCAGGCGATCTGGCGCGCCGCCGAGAGGGCAGGGGTCTCGCAGCGCCTGTTCGCCCCCGACCGCCGGCTCGAGGGCTATCCCTGGTACGACGCCCTGCCGCGGGTCACCGACTTCTCCATCGACGTCACCCACGGCGAGCGCACCCATACCGTCGTCCAGCCCATGCCGGACGAACCCGCATCCGCCGAACCGTCCGCCCCGGCCGAGCCCTTCAAGTTCGACGCCCGCCCGGACGCCATCGCGATCCGGCTCCACATCGCCGACGCCGCCGGGCGAACCCGCGATCTCGAGCTCGCCGCGGACGTTGTCTTCATGAACGACGAGGATTGCTACGTCGACGATATCGACCCCCTCGTCACCGCCGGCAGCGACATCGACGCGGACGAGTTCGCGGCGCTCATCCACCGCAGCTTCTTCACCCCCTCCGACGACGCGGACGCGGACAGCCACGAAACCCAGAAAAACCGCTTCGACGAGGAAGCCATGCGGATCGCCCTGACCCTCCTCGCCTCCGAGGACGAAGGGCTCAGGCACGTCATCGCGCACCGCATCGGCTCGGGCCAGGTCGCCGACGTCCTGCAGCACGTCGTCGACGCGCTCGTCGCCGGCGGACACGCCGAAGACGAACCCGCCGCCTGGACCCTGCTCGAACCGGCGGCCCTCATCCACCGTCTCATCGGCGCCAAATAGGAACCCACCGCTCGCGCATCCGCCCAGCACCGCGAGGGATTACCGCGAACCTTTCCGCCCCCTCTTCTATCCCACCACCTCGCTGCTTTTGTCAGATCACGCTGCCGCTCGCCCGGCCTTCGCCCCGCCTGGCGCGCGATCTCCCCGGCGCCGAAGCCGCCCGCCCGCCATTCACACCGCCGCATTGCCTCTCAAGCAAACCCCTGCGGCCACACCGCCTTGACCGCCCGACGCCGCCAACCCGTGCTTCCTGAACGGTCGCGACGGCTGGCTTCGCTACGGTCCGCCGAGGCATGAGTCCCGCCCAGTCGGCTCTTCCTTCGATTCCCCTGGTACTTGCGACGTTAGGCTTTCGGTCAAGGTCTGGCGGCCCCTTCGGGCCGGGCTCTCCGCTGCAATCTCCGCTCCCTCCGGTCGCTCCGATTTCCGCTGCGATCCCTGCCGCCGTGAACTGACCGGCCCCGTCTCCCAGACGGACCCGCCCTGCGCCGCGCACCGGCAGCGCGATCCGTCCGACCCACCATCCTCCCACCGACACAGCACGGCAATCCTGCACCGTCCATGCACCTCCAGGCATCGCGCCAACGACACCCATCCAACCCGGAACCCGGGCGCCGGGAGGAGGAAAGAGAAGCGTCCGAAACAGGCGGATCGGGGAGGGCCGAGCTTGCACAGCCCGCTTCCCGGCCCTAATTACCCGGAGGGAACGCCGCCATGAGCGAATTCGAAACCGCCAGCCTCGCCATCCGCGAAGCCGCCATGTGGATCGCGGCCGCCCATGTAACCGTCGCCCTCCTCGTCGGCGTCGGCCAGATCGGGATCGTCTATTACGGCATCCAGGTCATGAACCGCATGGGTGCCCAGCGGGCAAAAGAGGCCCGGAAACGCGACAAGGCCGAGAAGCGCCGCCACACCGAAACCATGACCGCGCTTCAGGAGCTGATCCGCCGCACCGCCCCCGCGCAACCCGCCTGAGCGCCGGCGCCCGGAACCGCTCCGCCCACACCCCCGCCAACTCCATCCATGGAGGCCTCCCATGCGGCGCCCCCACGATGACGACTACTGCTCCCGTTGCGACAGGGAGCTGCGGTCGGACGGCACATGCCACGACTGCGATCCGTACCCGGACGGCACCGCTCCCGGCGGCGATCTCGGCGGCTGCCTCCCGGTCACCCCTCCGCTGTCCCTCCTTGCCGGGCTGCCCCGCCGCCGGCCGGACTGACACCGCCGCTTTTCCCTTTCCGCCCATCCGGAGACCCGCAATGAAGGCGCCACGACCCGTCTCGCCCGCCGACGTGGCTTTCCGCCGGCTCGGCCCCGACCTCTGCGACATACTGCTCCGCGACCGCCATTTCGGCACGTTCGAGCGCATCCCCGACCTGGCCCGCCCCGGACGCAGCTACAAGTTCAGGATCTCCATCCTCTTCGATCCCGAAGGCCCTCGGGAATACCGCGCGATGGAGCACCCCCGCGCCACGATCGCGGAGCTCATCAACGGGCTCTGCAACGCCTCCGAGCCGCCGCCTCTCTACCTGCAGTTCTACATCTGCGAGCATCGCCGCGGCCCCGACGAAATCCGCTCCACCCTGCTCCGCCGCGACCACTTCGCGGACCCCGACAAAGCGGACGCCTATTTCGACCTGGTCGAGGCCCGCCTCAAGCCCGGGGAATTCGTGGTTCTGCGCCTCAGCGGCAGCAACCTCCGCCTCTCCCGCGCCGCCGCCGCAGCGGCCTGACCCCGGTTCGCGGCACCACTCCGCCGACTGGACCGCGCAGCGCTTTCCCCCTAATTTCAGCGAGGCTCAGATGACCGCGCCCAACGGATCCGCCACCATGGCACCGCTACCCAAGCAACGCCTGCACCAGCTCATCGACGAGCTCCCCGACGACGAGATCCAGGCCGCCCAGCGGTATCTGGAATTCCTGGCGGCATGCCAGGATCCCCTGCTTGAGGCCCTCAACTCCGCACCTGACGACGACGAACCCATCACCAGCGAAGAACACCGAGCGGTCCAAGAAGCGGAACGCGCCGCCGCCGCCGGCGACGTCGTCCCCGACTCTCACGTCCGCGCCAAGCTCGGACTATGACATGGCAGCTCGTCTGGACCCGCCCCGCGCTTAAGGACATCGAGGCCCTCGATGCCGGCACCGCACGGCGCGTCCACGCCGCTCTCATCCGGCTTGCTGCCACCCAGCGCGGCGACTACAGGAAAATCACCGCTTCCACACCCACCACATGGCGCCTCCGCGTCGGTCCCCTTCGCGTCCGCTTCCGCTACATCCCCAATGACAACCAGATACTTGTGCTGAGGGTTCTGCCGCGCAGCTCCGCTTATCGCCGCTGACCGTCCCGCCCCGCTAGCCCCCACCCCGCAGCATTGCGCCAGCCAACCGCACGGTCTCAACCCTCGGCGCCCGCCCCGCAGCGCCGATAGATCACCCGAACGATCCCGCACGGGCCATGCGCCGCCCGGCTGCGCGGCCACCCCTCCCATCGATCCCCGAACCGGGGTTCGCCGGGAGGAGAGAGGAGCCACCGGGAGGCTGGACCGGGACGGGCGGAGAAGCCCCGCCCGCCCGGTTTCCGGACAACACGCGGGAGATGCGCCATGAGCGCCACCGATTTCTCGATCGACGACGTCCTGTTCCGCCGCACCGCTGACGACGAGTGCTCGATCGTCGTGTTCGGCGAGAACGTCGGCACCCTCGTCCGGGTGCACGACAACGACCGGCCCGGCGATCCCTGGTACTACATCATCCGCCTGCTCGGCGACACGGCCGGGCCCCGCCAGGTCGACAAGCGCAGCCAGATCCGCCTCGCCGCCGCCGACATGCTGTGGGACCGCGGCCTGGTGCCCGGCCTCCCTGCGCCGCCCGACCCCGGCGCAGCCATGCCCGCCGCCGCCTGACCCCTCGTCCCTTCACCATTCCGGGAGACAGTACATGCGCGACACGGCCTACGCCGACGACGATCCCACCGCGATGAAGATCGCCTTCGACCGCGCCGGCTTCGACCGCCCGGTCCCGGGCGTCACCGCGATCCCCGTCGCCTTCGAGCGCCCCGAGCTTCCCCGCGACCTCGGACCCTCGTACGCCGACATGGCGACCGCCTCCTTCGGCAGCAGCGCCACCGCCGCGGTCTGCGACGGACTCGACCGCTTCGGCGGGAGGCCGGACCGCGACGAGCCCGACACCCGCGAAGTGTGGGACAGCGCTGAAGCGCAGCACGCGCTCTCGCAGGCCATCTTCATCATCGTCTCCGGCGTCGCCATCGAGGGCACCCAGCTCGCCGACGAGCGCGAGCCCATACTCTGGGGGCTGGTCAACTGGCTGCACAAGCAGACGGAACGCCTCGACCGCGCCGTCCACAAGCTGGAGCCGGAGATGCGCGACCTCGAACGCGCCCAGGACGGCACCGAGATCCCGGCGCTGGAACTGCAGCGCATCACCGAGCGCGCGCAGAACCTCGGCAAGCGCAGCGACGCCTTCCACACCCTGCGCGACCTCGCCGCCGAAGCCTATCTCCACCACATCGGCGAAGCCTGGCGCCCCCGCGGCGGCTCCTTCGTGCCGCGCGGCCGGCACCTCACCTCGGCCGCGATCGACGCCCGCGACTTCCTGCGCGCCCGCAAGAACCGCGAGACCCAGGCGCACCTGCCCGAAGGCACCCTCATCGCCGTCGCCGGCGGCAAGCAGGTCGACAACCCCGATCTCATCCTCTCGATCCTCGACCGGGCGCGCGAGAAATACGCCGACATGGTGCTGATCCACGGCGCCGCCCCCGGCTACGAGAAGATCGCCGCGAGCTGGGCCGACTCGCGCGGCGTGCAGCAGATCGTCTGCCGTCCGCAATGGAACGCCCACGGCAAGGCCGCGCCGTTCCGCCGCAACGACGAGCTGCTCAACCTGCTGCCGAAGGGAATCATCGCCTTCCCGGGCTCGGGCGTCACCGAGAACCTCGTCGACAAGGCGCGCCAGCTCGGCATTCCGGTACACCGCATAGCAGCCTGACGCACACCGGCCACCACAGCGAAAGGAGGTGATCCGACATCCGGGCCGGGAAGGGCAGGGGACTCGCCCCCGCTCTTCCCACCCCACCCCATTGTCGCCCAACCCCGCACCCGGCTTCACATCCCCATCGGGAGCTCGTACGTTATGTCCGTGCCCAGAACCGAATTCCTCAGCCTCATCGGCACCATGCTCGGCATCGGAATCGCCCTCAGCGCGCTCATGCTGACCACCACCGTCCGCATCGAGACCCGGCTCGACAGCGCCATCGCCGCCGCCGCCGAAGACCGCCGCGCCTTCCAGGCGAGCATGGATCAGCACCGCCGCGACATGCAGCGCCTCGGCGAACGCCAGGCGCGGCTCGAGGGGCAGCGCGAAGGCGCCACCTCCCAGTAACCGCCCCACGGCCGGCCCGCCGGCACGTCACGCACTCGCCCGGATACACCACACGCCCGCCGGCATCTTCAGCAACCCCCGCCGCGCTGCCTTCACGCTACCTGCCCGGGCCGCACCGCGGCACCGGCGCGAAGGCAGCGCGGCCTCCGCCACCACCCGGCCATCCTTCTGTCCCGCGCCCGGAGGAAAGCGAAGCCTCCAGGAGATGAATCCGGACCGGAAGGAGGCCGACATGGGCTGGAAATGCACCGACTGCGGCGACCGCGGACCCGAGCACGACATCCGGTGGTGCCCGGATTGCGGCTCCACCTCGTGGCAGCCCACCGACGCCGACGGCCTCACCGCCGGCGACCGCGCCGACCAGGCCGAAATGCTCCGCGAGGCGATCGCCGACGAGCGCGCCCAGCGCATCTTCGGCTACCTCGCTCTCTTCACCTCGGCCGGCATGGCATTCGCCGTCGCCCTCCTGTTCTTCCAGGACAGCGTCTGGAGCGCCAACGCGGCGATCGCCGTGTTCGTCGCGTCCGTCTTCGTCGCCTCGCTGTTCAACGAGGACGAGACGCTCGTCCTCGACCACATCATGTTTCCCTGGGAAACGATCCTCGAGGACGCCCGCAACCGCCCCGGCCCGGACACGACCGCGCCCCCACCGCAAACACCGGCGCCCATGCTCGACGATACCCTTCCGTTCTAGGCCGGCCGACAGACTTCACTTCCCCCCTGGGAGACCCTACACTCATGCACATGCTGTCCCCCGACTTCATCGCCATCATCGGCGTCGGCATCGCCCTCGCCGCCCTCATTCTCCACGGCACCTGGCGCACCGACAGCAAGATCGAGAAACACCTCTCCGAAGCCGCCGCCGATCGCAGAGCCTTCCAGGCCAGCATGGATCAACACCAGCGCAGCTTCCAAGCCAGCATGGACCAGCACCGCCGCGACATGCAGCGCCTCGGCGAACGCCAGGCCTTCCTCGAAGGCAACCGGGCCACGCCGCCCCGCCCCGAACCCTCCGCCGCCGAGTAGCCCGCGCCCCGGCACCCCCCTGGACGACACCGTCCCCTTCCAGGCCCGCCGGCCCGGAGGAGAGACAAGCTTCCCCGGAATGAACCGGACGGACGGCAGACCGCCCTCCGGCTCACCCTCCAATCCCCGGTCAGGGAGAACACCGCCAGGGAGCGCCGACCTCCCATTCCAGCACCGATCGACGGAGGCCCGCATGCATTGACCCCGAGGCGCATATTGCCTCTTTCTTCCCGTTCCCGACGGCCCAGGGGCCGGCCGCGGCGCTCCGCCCGGGCCGGCGCCGCGTCTCCCCCACGCGGCGCCGGCCCCCTTTTTGCCGGCCCAAAGAGCCATCACGCCGCAGGAGGAAAGAAAAGCTTCCTGAGGGGCGAAACGCCAGCAGGGAGCAGGCAGATGACCGATTGCGTGATCAACCTCCGGAACGAGCCCCGCCTCCGCGAGGCATTCCAATACACGCACGTCCACAACAACACCGCGCTCATCGACCGGCGGACGAAGTGGGGCAACCCCTACCGCATCGGCGAACACGGCAACCGCGAGACCGTGATCGCGCTCTACCGGACCTGGCTCTGGAACGCCATCCGCGAGGGCAAGGTCGATCTCCGCGAGCTCGCCGCACTCGACGGCATGTGGCTCGCGTGTCACTGCGACCCTCTCCCCTGTCACGGCCACGTCCTCGCGCGCGCCGCCCGCTGGGCCGCCGAACAGCGCGCCACTGCCGCCTGACCCGAACACAGAACGGCCGTCCCCCGCATCGCGGAGAGGCGGCCGTTTTTTTGTCCGCCGATCGAGACCCGCCGCCCGGCGGGCTACGACACGAGAGAGCCCTCGTCGTCGCTCCCTCCCGCAGCACGTCCCCCCGCATCGGTCGTCCGCTCAGCCCGCGCCGGCCGCGCGCCCATCAGCTCCCCCTTCTCGATAAACCGCTTCAGGTTCCGCACCCCGACCTGAATCCCCTTTTGCCTCAAGACCTCCGCCAGCTGCTCGACCGACACCCCGCGCTCCCGCTGCTCGATCATCGTGGGCCTCAGCTCGGTCAACACATCCGCCAGCTCCAACTTCGGCACCTTGAGCCCCACCATGCTCTTGCGAATGTCCTCGAAATCGATGTCGTCCGCCTTGAAACTGCTCCGCGCCATCACCCCTCCTTCCGGGCATCCACCCGCTCGCCCCGCCGCGCACCGCCCAGCACCGGGCGACCTCCCGCGACCTGGCGCCTCATCCTATGAGCGCATCCGCGCATCGACAACCCGCGCCACCGCAGCGCCCATCTTCCCCAACCTCCTTCCGCAACCGTCCAGAGCCCACGACCCGGCAATCTACCCATCCCCCAGCCACGACCCGCCTCCACGCAGAACCCCGAGAACCCCGACGTCCTCCCACCTTCCGAGGTCCTCGAAAGACGCCACCACCCCACCTCATCCCGCAAGTTCCAGCCCAAGACCCAGACCTTCGTCCTCCCAGACCTCCCAAGTTCCCCTCCTCCCCCAAAGCAGACACCCCATCCTCGCAACGCACCAAGCCTCCTCCCGACAGACGAAACCCGATCCCGTTCCCCCCGACCTCAGAACTCTCAGACCCACAGAATCCCCCTTTTGAACATTTGCACTTCCAGCGCGGAAGAATTGACAGTCCGGTTTTTCCGGTCCAATATCCCCGGCCGAAACGGCAGCCAGGCACGTCGAGCGAAGCCATGCGAGCGCTAACCGCCCGGCAACAGACACCGCCCCCCCTCTCCAAGCCGTACCGCGCGCCCCCCGGTATCCTCCCCCTCAGAGCGGTTGTCGACTGATGGTTGCCAAGATCGCCCGGGCCGCGACCGCCGACTACTACATCCACTCGCAGGCATCCTTTCGGCCTCCAGGCGAATACTACATGAGCGGCGAGGAGCCGGACGGCATCTGGTGGAATCCAAGCGGCCTCTTCAACTCCGAAAAGGTCGACGTCTCGCACGAACACAAGATCGACAGCGCCGCCTTTTACGCGCTCTACCGCGGCATCGACCCGAAGACCGGCGAGAAGCTCACCCGCAACGCGGACAGCGACAAGCGATGCCCGGCCTACGACATCACCTTCAACGCCGACAAGTCCGTCAGCACGCTTTGGGCGATCGCCCCACCCGAGCTGCGCGAGGAGATCGCCAAGGCGCACAACGACGCGGTCAAGGTCGCGCTCGAAGACATCATTAAGGCCCACTGCAGCTACACGCGGATCCGGACACCGGAAGAGGGTATCAAGATCGTCCCGGCCGACATGATCGCGGCGCTCTTCCAGCACGGAGCCTCACGCTCCAACGACCCGCATCTCCACACCCACTGCGTCATCCTGAACCTGGCGAAAGCGCACCACGATGGCAAATACCGCGCCCTCCACGGGCATCCGCTGTTCGCCTGGCAGAAGGCCGCCGGCGCAACCTATCTCGCCGAGCTCGCCTGGCTCCTTCGCGACCGCCTCGGCATCGAGATGGAAACCCACGGCGACGAGAACCAGTACAGCCGGATCAAGGACAGCCCCGAAGAGCTTATCGAGGAGTGGTCGAAGCGCAACATCGAGATCACCGACACAGCATCGCGGATGGGCATGAAGCTAAAGGGCAACGGCGCCCTCAGCCTGTCCATCCAGCAACGCACGAGAGAGGCCAAGCAGCACGGCATCGACCCCGAAACCCGCCACCGGCATTGGACCGCCGAAGCCGGCACCCACATTCCCGACATCGACGCCCATGTCGATCACCTCACCGGCCGCGATCTCGAATTCACGGAGCAACACGTCGAGCGCCTCACCGAAAACCTCAGCGCCATCCCGGGAAAACTCACGCAGTACGAATCGACCTTCAACTACACCGATCTCATCGAACACACGGCCTATGCGACCGAGGGGCTTATCTCGCGCGAGCACCGCAACCGCATGGTCGATCAGGTCCTCGCAACCGAACAGATCGTCGAGCTCGACAAGCCCGATACCAAGTACGACGCCGGCGCCGCGCTCGCCCACAGCCGGACCTTCACCGCCCCCCACACCATCGAGACCGAGCGCGAAATCCACGAACTCGCGGGCACCCTCTCCAGGCGCGGCGGATACGAAATCCCGGCAAACGCCGTCGCCGACAAGATTGCCGCGCTGAAGGCCGAGGGCTATCCCCTCGACCAGGAACAGATCGACGCCATCCAGGCCGTCACCCGCGACAGCCCGATCGCCATCATCGAGGGCGCGGCCGGGAGCGGGAAGACGACGACGCTCCGGCCCGTGGCCGATCTCTACAGGGAACAGGGCTACGACATCATCGCGACCTCGGTCTCGTGGCGCGTCACCCTCGAGCTCGGAAGCGACCTCGACGCGCCCAACCACTGCGTCGACGCGCTCCACGCGGGCATGGTGAGCGGCAAGCTCACCATCGGCCCCAAGACCGTGATCGTTGTCGACGAGGCCGGCCAGCTCTCCTCGCTCCAGGCCGCGCAGATCCTCCGCATGGCGCGCGGCGCAGGGGCCAAGGTCATCTTCGCCGGCGACACCCAGCAGCAGCAGCCTGTCGAGGCCGGGCCCGGGCTCCGCTTGGTCAAGGACGTGGCCGGCTCGGTCCGCGTCGACACCATCCGCCGGCAGAAGGCCGACCCGGAAGACATTCTCAGCGCCCTCGACGGCCTCGCGCCCGCCGCCGCCAGGGAGCGCGCCGCGGCCGCCACCCCGGAAGAAACCCGGGCAATCCTCGATCGTTTCGAGGCCCTGCCCAAGGATGACAAGGCGCGCATCCGCCCATGGCAGATCGCGGCGTCGCAGCATTTCCGCAAGGGCGAGGCCGCCCAGGGCATCGCCGCCTACAAGGCGCGCGGCCGCATCCACATCGACCGCAACCTCAGCGCCACCCTGGAGCGCCTGGTCGACGACTGGCACCGTTTCACCCAGACCGACCCCGACAAGAGCTCGACGGTAATCGCCTACTCGAGGGCAGAGGTGAAGACGCTTTCGCACATGATGCGCGCCCGGCTTCTCGCCGATTACGACGGCCCCCGCCACACCGTCCAGGTGTGCCGCAGCCGCCAGCCCAGCGCCAAGCCCGAAGCGCTCGAGCTCGCGGTCGGCGACATCATCCGGACCGGCGCCAAGAACTTCGAGCGCGGCATCCTCAACGGCACCTACATCCAGATCCTTGAGCTCCGCGAGGACCAGCCGCCCATCGACGGCCCCAGCGTCCCCCGCATATGGATCAGGGGTCGCACCAGCCAGGGCGCCATCGTCGAATTCCACCACGACGAAGTCACCGACTACTACGGCAAGATCCGCCTCGATTACGGCTACGCCATGACGATGAACGCGGCTCAGGGCATCACCGTCGACCGCGCCTTCGTCTTCGCCAACCAGAAGCCCTCGCGCGAAACCATCTACCCCGCCTTCACCCGCCACCGCGAACGCCTCGACATCTATGTCGACCGCCAGCCGGTCGAGCTCGACGTCCGCCGCCGGCGCAGCGAGGACATCGCCGGCGATCCCGTCACCGACAATGAAATCCTCGACTACCTCGCCGGCAACTGGTCGCGCAGCAAGCAGAAGGAAGCCGCCCAGGACTACATGACCGAACACATGCGGGACCGGCACATCGAGCCGCAAAGCCGCGAGAGACCCGCGCCCCGAGAGCCCCGCATCCAGGCCCCGGCCGCCGAGCGCCAGACGCCACTGGAACGGCCTCCGGCCCATCACGCCGTCGACGCCGAGGGCCTCGACGCCCCCAAATGGCTCACTGCGAACGACGCCGGCGACGGCAAGCTGGCGGAGATCGCCGCGCAAATCCGCTACAGCGAGATCCGCGTCAAGCACGGCCTCGCGGCCAAGACACTCGGCCAGGCCTGCCGCAAACTCAACGCCTCCCTCGCGCATTGGGACCGAGCCCGACACGAGAGCGGCAACGCGGCGGTCGCCATGAATCCCGACTTCAAGCGGGACCTGAAGGAGGCGAGCGCCGTCCTCAAGACCGTCAAGCCCTTCCTGCAGAACGATCCACTCCACGCCCACCTGCTGCGCGAGCACGGCGGCATCGACATCTCCGACCTCGAGACCCTGGCAAGCGCCCACACGCGCGCGATGTCGATCCGCAGGATGTCGGCCGAGGACCGGCGCCGCCTCGATGCCGACTTCGCCGGCGCGCCTCCCGCCAAGACCGCGGAGCACGCCGCCGCCGCCGAGATTGCCGCCGCGTTCGAGGCGATCGAACCCGAACCCCGCAGCCAAGCGACCGACACCATGATCGAGCCGCCCACCGATCTCTGGGAAGGCTGGGACCAGTACCACGCACAAGCCGAGCTCGACAGCCACCCCGATTACGGCCGGGACGAGGAGGAATGGGGCGCCGCCGACTGGGGCGTTCCTGACGCCGCGGACCCGGTTGGCCACGACTACCCGCAAGACCCCAGCATCGACGAAGCCCCGTTCTCCCACGACGAACCCGCATACGCCGCACATCGCCGCAAAGCCGATCCCGACACCCCGGCGCCTGAAACACTGGGCGCCGAAGAGCGCTTCCAGCGCCTCCGCGAAAGCTGGATCCAGCACCGCGACGCCGCCAACGAAGTAGGACAGCATCCCTTCTTGGCCCCGGGCTGGACCGAGCTCCACCGCGAATTCCGCGACGTCGCCGCACTCCCCGACCTCTCCGAGCACAGACGCGCCGATGTCGAGCGCTCGGTCCGGATCGCCGACGCCTGGCTCTCCCGCCATGCGCAGCAGACCGTCGCGGCGGACCCAGCCGAAGCCGCCACCGGCTACGCTCCCACGCACGAGCTCGTCAACCACCACTGCAACCAACTCGCCGAACATATCGCGGCGGCCGAGAACGCCGGCATCCACCCCTTCGACCTGCCCGGATGGGACAAGCTCCGCCAGGACCTCGGCGACATCCTGACACTCCCCGACATCACCTCCGCCGATCGGTCGGACATCGTGGGACTCCTCGCCCTTATCGACCTCGCTCCCGAGCAGCAACCACGGCACCACGCCACGATCGACGAGCAAATCCAGGACCACCACGCCCGGTTCGCCAGCCATGTCGAGGCCGCGAACGCCGCCGGCGTCCACCCGCTTCAAGCCGCTGGCTGGGACCGGCTCGAGCAGGAGCTCCGGGCCTTCCTCTACCTCCCGGACCTCCCCGCCGAGCACAGGACCTACGTCGAGGCGCAGATCTCCGACATCGACAATTCCAGGGCCGCCCTCGACGCCGGCGCCCACCAGATCGAGCCGCAACAACCGCAGAGCCACGACCCCACGCCCCACGGGCTCTACCGCGACCACATGCAACGGCACGACACCTACATGCAGTGATTGCAGGACAGCGAGGAACCCATCGACATCGAGATGGACCAATACCGCCAGCTCGAGCGGGAAGCACAGGTCATCTCAGCCACACCCGGCCTTTCCGCCGCGGCCGCCGCCGACCTCAAGCAGCTCTACCACCCCATCCGCTACCTCGAGATCGTCGCCCTGCAGGTCGACAAGCAGAGCGCACTCAGCAGGCTGGACAACTCCCCCTACGGCCGCCTCGAGCGCGCCTTGACCAAGCACGGGGAAGCCGCCGAGAAACAGGGACTCCACCGCTTCGCCACGCCCGGCTGGCCCAAGCTCGCAGAGCAGGCCCGCAACGCCATTCGCGCCGGCGAGCTCACCTACAAGCAGCCCCGCAACGCCATCCGCGCCGGCGAGCTCACCTACAATCAGGACGAGAAGATCACCGGGATCCTCGTCCAGTACAACAGATGGGCCGAGGCCCGGCGGGCAGTCTCCAACAAGCACGACCAGGACCAGTCCCAGGGCATCAGCTTCTAGCGCGCCAACCCGAACCCATTCCCTTGCCCTCGCCACAACTCTCGGTATAATTTTTGGTGCCGATCTCGCCCACCCCGCCGGCGCCGCGGAGCGCGGCCCCGCAACCAAGGTGCGTGACATGGCCCGAACCCCCCGCCTCTCCGACGAAGAACCCGACCACTTCGAGGCCCCGGCCGACCGCGCGGGATACGATCCCGGCCGCGACCACGATCCGGACCACGACGCCAATGCGTATCGCCACCTGGACGACTCGGCCGGCCATCGGACCGAGAACGCCGGCGACGGCCTCTCCGAGGACCTCGCGCTGTACGGCGATGGCGTCATCCCCGACGACGACCACCATCTCTCCGCCGACATGATCGACGAGATGCACGGCGGCGAAACCTCCGACGGCCTCACCGCCACCGGCCGCATGACCGACGAAGCGGCCCTCCACGGCGCCCGGCCGATCCGCGGCGAAGAAGACACCCGCCCGGTCTGGATCAACGACGGCGAACCGATCGACTGGGACAACGTTCCGCCCCACGTCCAGGCTGCCTTCGACGAGGCGATCGCCGCCTTCAACGCCTATCTCGACGCGTTCTACCCCCAGGACACCCAAATGGGCGACCTCAGGGAGGGCATCACCTGGAACCATATCCACGGCATTCACCACCAGCACGACACCAAAGAACGGCTGATCAAACAGATCACCACGCGCATCGAGACCCTTGAGCGCACAAAGCCCCAGCGCATCCGCGAGCTCGGCAACGACGGCGCCGATCGCGAGCTCGACCTCGAAACCACCAACCTTATAACGGCCTCCGAAGAGCGCCTTATCCTGGCGATGCAACGCGACCACCTCGCCCGGTTCTATTTCGAGGAGAACCACAAGGTGTGGGCGCCCCGATCCGGCACCCATATCAGCACCCATCCCGAAATCGGCTCCACGATCGACGGCCGCGACTTCCAGAAGGCTCGCAAGAAGGCCGTCGCGCTGCCGGCAATTCCCGAAGGAACCGTCGTCGTCGTCACCGCCGCCAAAACCGGACCCGCCCCGGAGCGAATCATCGAGACCCTCAACGCCTACCACAAGAAACACCCCGACATGATCCTGCTGCACGGCAACGCTCCCGGCACCCAGCAGATCGCCGCGAAATGGGCCGCCAGGCGCCAATTCGGCGGGCGCGAGATCGCGCTCGAGCCCGACTTCAACGCGCACCCCGGCGACACGCTCGCCGCCGTGAAGAAACGCGACGCCCAAATGCTCATGGCAAACCCGGACTACGTGCTCTCCTTCACCGGCCCGGCCGAGAAGCTCCCCTTCATCCACCGCCAGGCGATCGAGCGCGGCATCGCTCACGAGCACATCACCGACGAGCGCCACTCGCGCCTGGTCTCGCCCCCGCGTCATGAACGAACCTACAGCCCCAAGACCGAACAGACCCCCGGGGGCGGCATAGCAGAACAATCCGAGCCCTACGCGTCGGCCGCGCCCCCCAATGACGCCACACCCGACCAAGACGCCCACGACCGTCTCGCCGCATCCTTCGCCGCTCTCGACAAAGACCACGGCCTCACCATCGACAACTTCCGCCAGGGAACCGCTGACGTATACGATCAGGACCGCAAAATCGGCCTAATCCAACACATCAATAACCCCGACACCGGCATGGCCGCAGGCACGCATATCCTCACCCTCTACCAGCCGACACTCAGCTCCCACGAGTTTTCGCCCGACCAGGACCCGGCTACCGAAACCGTCGCGATACGCGCCGGGAAGTCGCTCTCCGACATCACCCGCCAACCCCACCGTCCAGAAAACAACATCATTCAATCCGTCGAAGATCCCGACATCCCGCAAGAAACGAAAGACGCCAACCAGGCGCTCCGAACCGCCTTCGACGGCCTCGATCCGTCCCACGCACTGTCCCTCCGCGACATCCACGACGCCGGCGGCGCACTTTACAAGGGCGACCAGAAAATCGGCTTCGTCGACTGCATTCTCGAACCCCAGCCGGGCATGCCCCTCCACGCGCACGTGCTTCACCTGCATGGACCATCCCCGAGCGACCACGTCGTGCCGCCCGGACAAGACCCTGCAATCCAGACCGTCGCCGTTCTCAACCGCCTCGCCAACCTGGAGCGTATCGCGGATGCGGACCGCAGGACCGAGACCGCCGCCGCCCCCACCTACCCGTCCCAGTCTGCGGACACCACCTACACCTGCGAAAACGCGCCCCTCGGCCCCTCCCTGGAACCCTTCTTCCAGGCCCTCCACGACACCTCCGAATACACCTATGACCTCAACCTGCGCGACGTCACCGACGAGGGCACCACCGCGGACCTCTACCACGAGGACCGCCAAATCGGGACAATCCAGACCGGGTACGGGACCGAGGACAACTGGTGCCCGAATACCACGCTCGTGCATCTCTTCGGTCCGGTGCCGATCGATCACGTCATTCCGCCCGGCAAGGACCCCGCCGCCGAAACCGTGGCTCTGTTCCACCGCCTCGAACAGGCCGCCTCGTTCCCGGAACCCCATCATGCGACCCCCGAGCCCACGCCGGAGCACACAACCGCCTTCGACGCCTTCGACGCGGTGATAGACAGATTCCTGCCGTCCGACGCGGCTCTCCCCGAGCACGCGCTGCACTACGACGGCCAGGACCCCCACCCCCTGCGGACCCTTCTCAAGGCCAACCTCGTCGAGGCCGTCCACGCCACCATCTCCGGGCCAAACGGCGCCCATGAGCAGCTCTCCAGCCACACCGACGAAACCGCCGAGCTCGCCCGGGCCAACATCGACAGCGACATCGACGTCACCCAGCGACACCAGAACGAAGAACACGTCCACTACACCACCGGCGCCCTCGCCGGACTCGAGGAGCTCCGCGAAACCGTCGAGAACAATTACGAGCACGAAACGGGAGAACGCTGGAGCCCCAAACCCGCGCATGACCCGATCCACCCCCGGCCGGTTACGGCCGCCTCGGCCGAGGCGCGCAGACACATCGAGAAACTGGAGAACGACCACTACCAGTCCCGCCTGCCCCCCGGCGATCCGATCGCCGTCACCGCCTATAACTCCGAAGCCGACCGGGAGACCGTGTTCGCCAAGCTCGACCAAGTCTTCGCCAAGCATCCGGGGAAATGGATCGCCCACGGCGCCCAGAACGGCACGCCGCTCACCCACGTCACCGAATGGGCGCGACACAATGGCGTCGAGCAGGTCCACTTCCAACCCGACTGGAAGAACCACCCGAAGAATGCCGTCGCGCACCGCGACCTCGAGATCGCCAAGCTCAACCCGATCGGCGTCATCGAATTCAACGACGGTCCGAAACCCACCAAGCTCGCCCAGGAGATGGCCAGGAAGAACCCCAACCTCGTCCATACCGTCCAGTCCCCGAAAGCCATCGCGGCCAAGCAAACCCGCGACCCCTCCCAGGAACGGACCGCCACCGACCAACACTCCCGCGATCGGGGGCAGGACATGGCCGCCGGCATCTCGGTCTAGCCACAACACACCCCGGCTAGCCCCGTGCAGCCCCGCCAAAGCGCCCCAGAGCCGCGCCCGGCCAAGACCGCACTCCAACCCCGGAAGACCGGCAACGCGCCTCCAACGCCCTCCTACGGGACCGCACGACCCCTTTCCGAGCGAATTTCCGCCGACCGGACATCGAGTCGCCGCACGGCAAACACCCGCGCAGTTTCACCCAGGCCCCGGTTTCTGCGGAGCGACGCTAAGACACGACCAAACAACCTTAAACATGAACCCCAAGCGGAGGCCGCGATGCGGCCCGTGGAACAACCGTCCCGGCTCGGTAGAGCGGGGTCGTATCGCCATCATTCAGTCAGGAGATCACCAATGATCCGAAGAATCTTCCGCATCGTCGCCGCCGCGGCCTTCTTCGCGGCAATCCTTCACCCACCGGCGCTTGCGAGCGAACGCCTCCCCTTCAACCTCTCCTCCCACACCCCGGAATTCTTCAGGGACCTCCTGAGCGGTCGCGTCTGGGTCTACGAGAGCAACAGCAAGCCTGCCGCTGCATATCTCGGCAAGAACCAGGATAAAGTGGACTGCTGGTTTCAACCCAGTCGAAACAAGTACCTGCGTACCTACCCGGACGCAACATGGGCAATTACTGGCAATCAGGGCCGAGTCTTCATCAAAACCACCAACGCGGGCAAAACCTATACCCGGGTACCTTTCTACGCACCTGACACCGGCCGCTATCACACCGAAGCACCCAACAAGGAACTCACCCACTGGCAAATCGTCACCGATGGCTGGATTCAGAACGAGTGGCCGCGGATTCTCCTCGATCGGTGCCCCGAACTCGGTCTTCCCCATGACCTCCCCATCAACGAGAACCAGGCATCCATCCAGTTCAGCGACGTCGAGGCCAACGCGACACCGGTCCGCAACCACCCCGGCTCTGACATGAGATTCCCCGGCGCCACCGGCCTGGGCGCCTCCAATGGTCAGCCGACGCTCACCGTCGAACAGGTCGAAGAGACGCTCCGCCAGTACAACCGCCATATTGCGATCGGCATGCAAGGCAGGAAACTGGTCTTTTTCGCCCAGTCCGACCACCACGAAATCTGGCACCTCGACGCCGACAGCAGCATCCTCGATGTCGGCATCATGCGCCTCAGCCCCGACGGCAAAATCATGAAGACCCGCTGGGACAAGACTGGCCGCACCAGCAAGAACTTCGTCGGCTATGCCCTCCCTACCATCCCCACCGACCGGCTCCACCCCGTCTTCGCGATGATGGGCCAACTCACGGCGACCGCCAGACCGGTCACGCTTCCCTCCATCACGACCACGCCCGATGCCCACGTGTTCGCCTCGGACGGCACCGTGCGCACGCCGCACAGCGCCGGGTCCTGGCACATATCCCGCGGCGCCGTCCACGTCGATATCGACGGCGTAAAGCGCGCCTATCCCTGGAAGGACTTCGCCCAGCGCGCCGGCTGGACCGGCTGACCTCGACTCGGCCGGGCGGGGCCTCGCCCCGCCCGGCTACCTCACCCCCACTCTGACCGCGCATTTCGCGCCACCGCCGCGCCGCTCGGCCCGGTCCATGCACTCCGCGATCCGCATCCCGTGGCTTTGCCAGACAATGTCTTTCCAGCCATTCGTACCGTCGTCCATCACCGACCACCGCGACTGAACCGCCAGGCCCCCGGCGAACATTCCCAGCAGCGCGGCCACGACCAGCGCCCTCAGCGGCCAGCGCCACCAGCTCCTCCCCACATCCCGCCGTCGCGCTTCGTCCGCCTCGTGAACCCTGATCGCCCGCTCCAGCTTCTTCACATTCGTCACGAGTTCAGCGACCTCGCCCTCCGCGAGACGCGGGACCGCCGCCGTCATCTCCGCAATGCCCTGCTCGACGCGCTGCCCAAACAACCGTATCCCCGCCCCCAGCACATGCCTGACATCGGCCAGAGTAGCCACATCCGGCCCCTCCAGCTCCTTTCCGATTTCCCCGGCCAGGGCCGATCCCATACCGCCAGCAGCAGACTCAGGCTTCCCCTCCACCACCTCCCTTCCGGACTCCGGCGACCTCTCCGGCCCCAGCCCGGGACCTGCCTCACCCGCCGACCGCGCCCCGGCCCCGTCATCCACCCTCGACGCCGAGGACTTCGCCAGCGCCGGCACCCGCACCCGCACATACTCCTCCGACCCGCCGGATGCCCCGTCAGCCTCCTCCGCGTTCGGCAGCCCGTGGTCCGACGCTTCAAGCGCGGCCCTGATCTCTTCCTGGTAGTCCTCGTCCTGCTCGGCCGCCGCCAGATAGCTCGCCTCGTCCGTCGCCATCATCGCAGCGCCGCGCTTTCGGACCTCGGACGCTTGCGACATCGCAGTGCTGAATGCGTCAAGAGCATCATCGCTCGCCGGCACAGCCCCGCCATGCCCAACATCCCCGACCGCAGCGTTCTCCCTCTCAATGCTCATTCCCGCCTCCACGGCCTCACACCGGCGCCGCCTCGCCCTCAACCGCCGCCCGGCCATACATCCCGAACCTCTTTCCCGCCGCGGCGGAGCGCTTGCGCAGCACGAACGGATTGGGATCGGCCAACAGGCGCGCATCCGGACGCATCCAGTATCGGGCATGGCACAGCCTGAAAGCATCGCGCGGCATGTCCTTCGGCGCGGCGATCACGTATTGCTCGTCCGCCGTCATGGTCAGGATCTCGTCGGGCGTAACAATCCGCTCCCGCACCACCGACACCTGGTCGCTCACCTGAACCTGGGTCCCGGCCGGCACCATGTTCGCGGGAACCTGCCCGCTATGGGATTCCGAATGCGTCTCGAAGCCCGCCGTCCCGATCGCGGCGGAAAGCGCCTCCGCACCCGTCACGTCCGTCCGCGGGAAACCCAGGATCTGAACGACCTCGGCCAGATCGACCAGGATCTGCCGATTGTCCCGCCCCCAGGTCGCGTCCCATGTCGACACCGACTGCGCGAAGCACCAGAAGTGAACCCCCTTGCCCGCGGCCAGGTTATAGCCCTCCATCACGGGCTTCAGGTAGCCGAGCTTGGGCATCTCGTCGATGACGATCAGCATGTCGCGCTCCAGCGCCGTCATGCCCGCCACCGCGTTGGGGATGGTGATCCATAGCCTGAGCCATGCCCGCGCGTGCTCCGTCATTTCCTCGGGCACTACGATGAACAGGTCCACGTCGCCGGCGGCGAGATCCATCGGATCGAAATCCGAGCGCAGCGTGTTGGCCTCGAGCTGCGGATAGTTGAGGAAGGCAAGCTGGTTGGCGATCGTCGAGAAATTCGACCCCGCCTCCTGCGGCCCCACCTGCATCTGACGTTCCGCGGCCACCCGCACCAGCCCGCCGGCGATCCCCTGCGCGCTACGCATCTTCTCCATCAGCCCCTTCCTGTCCTCGGGCGGCAGCATCAGCAACCTGTGGACTTCCTGGAGATTCCTCTCCACCTCGCCCGACGTGAACCGCACCCAGGCCACATAGCCGGCGATGATCGCCCGCGCGCTCTCGTAGAAATGCGAAGACGTGTCGTTCGACCCGCTCGGTGGCGTCAGCAGAGCATCGAGCAGCACGTTTATGTCCCGGGCCGCCAGCGTCGGATCCTTCCGGATAAAATCGAGCGGGTTGTAGCTCCAGCTCTCCACGTCGGGCAGATGGAGCCTCTTCTTCATCTCCCTCTCGTGCCCTGCCACCACCCCGAACGGATCGATCAGCACCACGCAGCGGCCCATCTCGCGGCGCCGGCGAGCCACGATGCAATAAGTCTCCCCTCGCGGATCGATGAGCACCGTGGAGCCTCCCCAGCCCCGCCCTCCCGGCGCCAGGTAGTTGAGAGCGATCGTCGCACCCTTCCCGGTCCGCGGCGGCGCCAGCGTCACCGCCGAGCCCTCGAGAGGCCATCCCAGAAGCGCCCCGGACCCACCAGCCCGGGTCTGCCCCAGCAACAGCCCCGACCCGCCTTCCAGCTTCCGCATGTATTGCCGGTCGAGCAGCCGGGACTTACCGTAGAGCTCCGACCGCGAGCGCTTCTTCCTTTGATCCGCCTTCCTCGCGAGCACCCTGCCGGCGAGATCGCACCACACCAGGACCATTACCCAGGTCGCTAGAACCGAACCCAACACCAGCACCCCCGATCGCGCGTCCAGGCTCAGCAGCCCCGCGCCGAACCGGACCGGCCCCAGCTCCAACGCCGGACGGACTACCTCGAGCCACACCATGCCGCCGCACAGCATCAGGACCGCGCTGTACACCGCCAGCGCGTACACCTTCGAGCGGTCACCCCGATCGAAGGCCATGAACACCACCAGGGCGCACACAAACGCTCCGCCCAATACCGCGATCCTTGCGTCCCGCCCGGCTCCGTATTCCAGCACCCACCACACCCAGCCCGCCGCCATCACGAGAAGGCCGAGCCATGCAGCCCCGTACCGGATCCATTTCCACATCCGCCTTCCTTCCTCTAATCGCCCCCGGCGGCCCGCCCCTGCCGCGCGCTCCGAGCGGCGCCCGGCCCGCGGAAGCCCATCCGCAACGCGCCCGCCCGGCCGATACCCCCCGTCGCCATCCCCGACACCTCGTCGGCCTCGCCGCCCGCCCCGCCGCGTCCGCCGATCCATGCCAGCACCGCATTCGGCAGTCCGTCGATCATCTTGAAACACGCATTCAGCATGCCGTAGACCACCATCACGTAGAGCGCGACCATGACCACGTAATCCACCAGATCCAGCCCCTCCGAGCCCCCCGCGTCCTGCATCCGCGGCACCCATACCTCGTTGAACAGCCCGATCACCACGACGAACAGGTAGTAGCCGAGAACCAGCCCGAACAGCATCAACACCGGCCGCAGAACCAGCGCAGGCAGGAACAGCCACCCGTCCCGCGTCGCCTCGGTCGCCAGCCTGTTGCCATCGCCCCTGGTCACATGCGCCGCGCAGAACACCGTCACGGCGAGCATCCCCTCGATCACCGCCACCAGCCAGGACAGGATCCCGAACAGGAACCGCAGAAAGGGAATCACCGGCAGCACGTACAGCAGCACCGCGCCCGCGATCAGCAGAATACCGATCAGCGGCGTCACCAGCCCGTCCACCACCGGCCACGTCGCCTCAAAGACGTCCAGCGCCTTTCCGACGAAGGGAATCCCCTCGAAGAAATTGACCCCGGCCGACATGCCGGCAAGCATGCCCATCGCCCCCAGAGCTCCGTTCATCAGCAAGGCCCCGGTATTCGCCAGATCCAGCAGCGGATTGCCGCTGTCCACCACGATCACAAACTCCGGGTCCACGAAATTGAACACGCGGTCCATCAGGCTCCTCTCCCGCCCCTCGGCCGCAGAGGGAAGTCCCGAAATCCCCCCCGAAACCGCCAATGGCACCGGCGCATACCCCTTGCCCTTGGCGAGGTTCACCACCACGGCCTCGACCGCCGACTTCGCCGTCGCCGAGGCCTTGCCTATTTCGTCCGAATACAGCGCCGCCCTCGGCAGGTTTGTCGCGGCCGACTGCAGGCGCGCGGCCGACAGGGCAAGCGTGTTGACGAAGCTCGCCGCCGCCAGCCACCCCGCCTTAGCAGCATCCTCGCCCAGCTTCCTCTCCAGGTCCTCGCGCCCCTTGTCCCCGGCCTCCTTCATCCGCAGCTCGAGCACCGCGCTGTAGGACGCGGCCACGGTGTACCTGTCCAGCAACCCGGATACGTCCGGGAGCGGCTGATTGGTCACCGCCGTTCCCGCCACGAAATGATCCCCAACATCCTTCGCCGCCATGATGATCAAATCGTGAACCCCGGCCCACGTATCCCGATGGCCCCGCGCCGAGATGCCGCGCGCACCCTCCTCGTTCAGCCCTCCGAAACTCACCGACCCACAGAGATCCTTCGGCAAGCCGCGATTGGCCTTGCCGTCATAGTGAAGGGACTCCGCCGTCACCGGCGCCGGCCTGTTCTGGCGCATCCGCGGGTTCGGATGGGGCTTTCCACGCTCTTCCTCCGTCCTCACCGTCACGTACTCGCCATGCCCCGCAGCCGCCGCCTCCCTGTTCGCCACATACATGCACACCTCGGACACCAGAGTCCGCCCCAGCACCGCCCGCCATTCAGACTCCCGCGGCCACGGCACCACGGCGCGGCCCTGTCCTCGGCGGTGGTGGCGATCATCGTGGGGGCTTGCATCATCGCGGCGCCTCCGATCATCAATGGCATCGGCGAGACGTTCGGGATTGCCGGCGGCGGCGGCTTCGCGCCGCCGTGATTGGTACGGGTCGGGCCGCACGATGCTGAGCGAGCTGCAGCGGCTGTCCTGGGCAGTGCGTCGGAAGCCTCTGGAGGCGTTTCTTCTGCCTGTGGCGGCGGTGGACGGCCGCCTGCTGTGTCGCGATTCCTCGCTGGTGTCGATGTTCCGGATCGAGGGGTCGCGGGCGCTCTGGGGCGGCCCCGAGCTCGAGCGGTTCGTCGAGATCGCGGCGGGCCGTCTGAACAGCCGGTTCATGGCGCGCGGGCACGCGCTCCACGCGACGTTCGAGCGCGAGGCCGACGGGAGCACGCTCGCGCAGGCCTGCGAGGCGCTCGGGCGGCGGTCGGAGCGGCTGGGGCTGGGGTTGGGCGACGTGTTCGGGGAACGGGCGCGCAGGCCGCCGCCGGCGGTCGAGAGGTTTCTGCTGGCCTGCTGGACCCGCCCCTCGGCGGCGAGCCCTCTCGAGGCGAAGAGCGACAAGCGGAAGCGCAGGCGCGCGATGAAGGGGTGGCTTCCGCCCACCGACGAAACCCAGTGCCCGGTCGGCGGGCTGGAAAGCCTGGAGCCGCGCCACGACGCGCTGGTGGAGGCGCTGGAGGGGCTGTTTTCGGATGCCGGGATCGTTGCCGCGAGGTTGTCGGAGGAACAGGCGCTTGCGGAGATGCGGCGGACGATTGACGGCGTGACGGAGCCAGGGTGGAAGCCGAGGACCGCGGACGGAGAATGGCCGGCGAGGGTGACCGAGCCCGCGGAGTGGGGTGCCTTTCCGCCGCCGCTCGCGCCGCAGCTGATCGACCGTGACGCGGAACGCATGGGTTTGGGGGTCGCGGTCGGGGAGCGGCTCTATGGCACTCTCGACATGTGTCTTGGCCCGCGCACTCCGCGCCCGTTCGCGGAGCTGCTGGACAGGATGGGCGGGTTGCCGTTTCGGCTGTCGATACTTGCGGAGGGTGGGGGGCTGGACACGGTGGGCGCTCGGGTTGCGCGTCTCGCCTCGTCGTTTCTCGCCTTCTCCTCGGATGAGTCCGATGCGGTGAAGCACGGGATGGAGGAAGTGACGGCGCTTGCCGCGGACGCCCAGGCAGTGGTGCGCCTGCGGCTCTCGATCGTCACCTGGGTGGCGCGGGAGGAGGGTCCGGATGCGCTGCTGCGGCGGATGAGCCGGGTCGAGCAGCTGGTCGAGGGCTGGGGGGAGTGCGTGTTCTCGGCGCTCTCGGGAGACCAGGTGGAGGCGCTGACTGGCACGATTCCGGGGTTCGCTTGCGGCGGCACGGCGCCCTCGGCCTGTGCGCCGCTGCGGGAGGTCCTGGGGTTCTGGGCGGTGGGGAGGCCGGCAGCGCTGTCGGAGCGCGCCGATCACGTGTTTCGGAGCGCGGATAACAAGCTTTTGCCGTTTTCGTATGCGGGCGGGGAGGATTACGGCTTCGAGTTGATCCACGGGATACCGGAGCGCGGCAAGAGCGTGTTGATGAATTGCCTCACGCTCGCTCATTTGTTGCAGGGAACGAGCTTGCCTTTTGCGGCGACGATCGACATCGGTCCGTCGTCGGCCGGTTTGATTTCGATGATCCGCGAGGCGCTGCCCGTCCGCAGGCGGGGCGAGGCGGCGTGGTTCAGGTTGAGCATGGAACCGAAGCACGCGATCAACCCGTGCGACACGCCGCTGGGCTGCCGCGCGCAGCTGGAGGCGGGGCGGGCGTTTCTCGTGAACCTGCTTGGGCTGATCTTCACGCCGGCGGGCGCCGAGGGCGTTCCGGACGGGGTGCGCGAGACCATCGGGCCGGCGATCGACGCGGTTTACGCGATGCGGTCGGACGAGCGAGCCGGCGCGGAGCCGCACCGCTACTCGAAGGGCCGTGACGAGAGGGTCGACGAGGCGCTCGAGGTCCATGCCTGCCGGCTCCCGGAGGCGGCGCTCTGGTGGGAGGTGGTGGATGCTCTGTTCCAGGCAGGCGATCCGGTTTCGGCCGGGCGGGCGCAGCGCTTCGCGGTCCCAGTGCTCTCCGATCTCCTATCGGCGGTCCGGGATCCCGGGGTCCAGGGGCTGATCGAGGACGCGCGTTACGGGCCGGGAGGCGAGACGGTGACGCAGGCCTTCTCGCGGGTGCTCACGGGGCTCGCGGCGACCTGGCCCTCGCTGTTCCAGCCGACCAGGTTCGATATCGGGGGCGCCCGGGTGGTCGCGGTCGACCTGTCCGCGGTCGCGCCGACGGGCTCGGCCGAGGCGGACCGCCAGACGGCGGCGTTCTACATGGTGGCGCGCCAGCTGCTGACGCGGGACTGGTGGACGGGTCCCGACGAGATGGAGGGTGTCCCGCAGGCCTACAGGGCATGGCATGTCGGCCGCGCCCGGGCGTTGCGGGAGGCACCGAAGCGGCTCGCCTACGACGAGTTTCACCGGACGGCTCAGGCGCCGGCGGTGCGTGGGCAGGTCGAGCGCGACGTGCGCGAGGCGCGGAAGATGAGGGTGCGGCTGGTCCTGGCCTCGCAGCGGATCGAGGATTTCGGGGAGACGCTCGTCGAGCTTGCCAACAGGTACTGGATCCTTGGGGCCGGAGGGCAGGCCGGGGAGATCGAGCGGCTGGCCAAGACCTTCGGGCTCTCGGAAACGGTGGCCGATGTCGTGCGTTTGCGGCTTAACGGGCCGGGGCCGGACGGGGCCCCTGCCCTGCTGATCGCGTCTGATAGGCGCGGCAGGTTCGAGCAGCTGGTGTTGAACACGCCGGGCGCGGTGGAGCTCTGGGCGTTGACGACGAGTCCGGCGGACGTGGCGCTGCGCCAGCGGGTGGGACGCAAGCTGCGTCCGGCGCAGGCCCGAGCGGCGTTGGCGGCGCGGTTCCCGCGGGGGACGGCCCGGGGGGAGATCGACGAGGCGGAGGCGCGCGGAGAGCGCGACGTGGTCGACAGGCTGGCCGCGGAAGTGGTGGCGCTCGGATACGGAGCCGAGGAGGGCCGGGCGGCGGGGACGGCCTGAATTGCCCGCCAGGCGAAGGAGAAGACGATGCGTTCGATGAACGAGGCGATGCTGATCGGCCATGTCGGGGGAGATCCCGAGTGCCGGACTCTGCAGAGCGGCGACGAGGTCGCGAATTTCACGTTGGCGACGAACGAGAGATACACCGACGCGAAAGGCGAGGAGCGGGAGTCGACCGAGTGGCACCGGATCGTGGCGTTCAAGGGGCGCGCGCGGGTGATCCGGGATTACGTGCGGAAGGGTCAGCCCTTGCTGGTGCGGGGAAAGATCCGGACGCGGCAGTGGGAGGACCAGGAGGGCGCGCGCCGGGTGTCGCGGGAGATCGTGCTGGCGGGTCCGTCGGCCGTGCTCAATCTGCTTCCGAGCGGTTCGGCCATGGAGCCCGAGGAGGGCGGGGAAGAACCGGCGGCGGAGGAGGAAGCGGCCTGAATGGCGTTCCCTCGTCTACGTTCGGTCGCGGTCGCGGCGATTCTGGTTGTCGCGCTGCCGGCGATGGCTGCCGACGAGGATTGCGATCCGGAGGTCGAGCGCGCGCTGGTGGAAAGCGCGGAGAGCGGCGCCCGGGACGACGTGCGACTCGTCCGGCACCGCGAGATGGGGATCAGGGATCCGGACTCGCTGTTCGATCTCTCCTGCGTGACGCGCATGTTCGACTACGGCCACGCCGACATTCTCTACCGGCCGCAGCGGCGGATGACGGACATACTCGGTCTGATCAACCGGCTGATCTGCGACAAGGCGCGCGAGGCCTTTCGCGGCTTCAGCGGCCGCGGCTTCGACGTGGCCGTGTTCGCGCGCCATCTGCAGAGGTTGCCCGGGCTCGACCTGGAGATGGAGCGCGGCGGGGCGCCCGATCCCGGGCCTCGGGAGGGAGAGCGTTCGAGCCGGGATCGCTGGCAGGACCCGGACCGCGTGCTGCGGGAGCGGACGGGCGTCCCCTCTTCCCCGTTCGGGCAAGCGGCGCCGCCGGCGCCCCGTTCCCGGTCGGAGGTGCTTCGCTCGATTCTGGGCGGGGATAGCGAGAGGAGCGGCGATCGATGAGAAGGCTCGCGGTCGCGGCGTGGATGGTAGTGGCGGTTCCGGCGCTTCCGGGAGAGGCGTTTGGCCACGCCTGTGACCGGACGGATAACGACCGGCGCGAGGCGAGTCGTGTGATCCGGAACATCTCCGGGCGAATCGACGCCATGGAGCGCTCGATCGTCGAGACCCTGCGGCTGCAGACGGGGCAGCTTTCGGGGTATCACGCGCAGTCGACGAAGGCGATTCTGGACGGGATGGACGCGCAGACCAAGCTGCTGGCGCAGACGACGCGCGAGGTTGAGGAGAACCGCATCGTCCGGGACCGGAGGCCGACGCGCAGGGCTTGCGGCACGGCCACCGGGGCGCGCGGTCTCGGGCCGGCGCGGCGGGCGGAGGCGACGGAGAAGGTGCGCTCGGCCGACGCGGGGGTGGGGCGGATTGCCGGCGACCGCAGCGTGAGCAGGGGCAGTGCCGCCGACAATACCCAGAGGTTCGAGTTGCTGATGCGGCGGTATTGCAACCGGGGGCGTTCGGGCGAGGACGCGACGGCGTGCGGCGCGACGCCGGCGATGCACGCTGCGGATCTGAAGGCCGGCAATCTGTTCGATCGCGGGACGCTTGGGACGGCCGAGGAGCGGCGCACCGCGATCGAGGTTTCGCGCAATCTGGCGGCGCCGGTGATCTGGGACCCCTTCCCGGTCGCCTCGGCCGGAACGGAGGCGGAGCAGCGGCTGGCGCTGCTGGCGCGCTCGGCGAGCGCCCGCTCGGCGCTGGCGGCCGAGTATTTCGCGCATTCGCGTTCCTTGCGGGCGCCCGGGGCGGGGCTCGGAGGCTGGGTCGCGGCCCTGGTGCCCGGGCGCGATGCCTCGGTGCCGGTGAGCCGCTACGAGATCCTCGAGGTGCTGGCGTCGAAGCGGTTCGAGGATCCGAACTGGTTCGTTCAGTTGCAGAGCATGACGGACTCCAATCTCCTCCGGGAAATCGTCACGCTGCAGGCGATCGGCCTGATGCTCGACTGGGAGCGCTGGCGGAGCGCGGAGCGGCACGGCGCGCTGGATGCGGCCGGGCTGGCGATCGCGGCGGAGGAAATGCGCCGGCTGCCGGGGCTCGGCAATCCGGCGTCGGGCGTCAACTGAGCCGTCATGGGCCCGGGCCGGCTGCTTGGCCTGTTCTTCCTGCCGGAGATCGGCCGGTCGCTGGGGGAGGTCCGCGCGTCGGCGAGGCGGATTGGCCGCCTGGCGCGCGCGTTGAAGCCGGCCGGCGAACACCCGGATTCCGGATCCCTCCCCTTCCCGGCAGGCCGGGTCGGGATGGGGCTGGCAGCGGCGGTGGCGGCGGGCGGCGCGGTGCTCGTGGGATACGGGATCGCCGGGTTCGCCGGTGCCGGGGCGCAGGGTATCGATCCCGGGTTGTTCGCGGCCGAGGATACGGGTACGCGCCAGATTTTGTCGTTCCTGACGGATTTGTCGGCCGGCAGCGCTCCGGTGCTGGGCGACATGCTGTTCGCCTTCAACGCCGGCGTCATGATGCTCGCGGTGATCTTGCTGCTTTGGCACGTCGGGGCGGCGGTGGTGGAGACCGGGCGCGAAGGGCGCTTGAATTTCGGGACCTGGGAGGTGATCCGGATTCTGGTTGCGCTCGTGTTGATGGCGCCGATCGCGGGCGGGGCGTCGGCGGCGCAGTACGCGATTTTCGGGTTGGCGCGGCTGGGCGGCGATTTCGCGAACCTGGTGTGGACGCCGCTGGCGGACAAGACGCTCGGGCACCCTGTGGCCCGAGGCGACCCCCGACGCTGCACGTTGCCGCGACGCGGCCCGCCCCTGCGCGTCCGTCAGCGTCGCCCCGTTGGCCAGGACCACGAGGTCGTTCGCCGCCGTGCGGTTCAGGGCGATCCCGTCCGTGTCGCTGTCGTCCGCCACGACCGTGTACGCAAACGTCAGCGCGCGCGCCGTGCCGCGCGACGCGCCGCCCGTCAGCAGGGACGCCGTCCTGTTCTTTTCGCCGATCTGCAGGCCCATCAACAGCGCCGCGCCCGTCGCCGACGCGTCCCAGGTCACGTCCGCCGACCACGTCACCTTCACGCGGATCTGCGCACCCCGCCCATAGGTCTCCGCCGTGCCGTCCGAGTTCGCGTCGATCGTCGGCGTGGACACGATCGATACCGACGCGATCCGCGTCGCGGCGCCCCCGGTCTGGTTCGCGACGGCCCGGTCCGCGAAGCTGTCGGCTTCCTGCCCGGAGCGGTCGCGGAGCTTGTCGCCGCTCGCGGGCTTCGTGTAGCCGACCGTCACGGCGTGGTGCGCGGCGACCGGCGCCGTGAGCTTGAGCGTCACCGCCGAGCCGCCGACGGAGACCGGTTCGGTGGTCGATCAGCACGGTGCTGTTCACGATGTGCGTGTATTCGAACTCCTCGCGCAGCCTGGGCTCGGTTCGCAGATTCACGATCGCGCGCATTCACTCCCTCCTCTCTCCCGGTCGGCTTGCCCGACCCTCCGCTCCTCTCTTCCTCCACCGGACAGGGGACCGCGTGCGCCGGCCTGCGAGCAGGGGTGAGGGCGACCGGGAGGAACAGCGGCGCGAAGCGGGCGCGCAGCGCCGCCGGGCCGAGCGCGACCAGGTCGTCGTTGAAGTCGTTGGCGGCGGGGACGATCACCGTTGCGGCGACGCCCGCCCGCGCGCAGCGCCGGGCGAGGCGCTCGGCCGCGAGCGCGCCCTCGTCGTCGTTGTCCCGCGCGATCACCAACCGGGCGATGCCGGGCGGAGGCGCGAACGCGCCGAGGCTGCCGGCGGAGAGCGCGGCGGCCGCCGTGATCTCGGGCTCGGCGGTGACCAGCGAGAGCACCGTCTCGATGCCTTCCCCGACGACGAGCGCAGCGTCGTCGGCGGGGACGCCGAAGCGCGCCGCGAGGCCGTAGATGCGGCCGAGCGCCTTGCGCGGGTCGACGCCCAGCAGGTAAGCGAGTTGGAGGCCGATCAGGCGGACCGCCGGGTCCTCGCGCTGCGACACCCCCTCCGCGATCGTCTGCCGGCAGGCGCTGTGGAGGGCGAGCGCCACGCCCGAGGGGTTGCAGGCGCCGGGATCGACGATATCGAGGGCGGCGCGGTGGCGATCGTAGCCGGCGGGAAGGTCGGGAAAGCTCATTGGCCGGCCTTCCGCATGCGGGCGACGAGCCCGTCCACGGTGGAAGGGTCGGCGCCGCAGGCCTCGCCCCAGCCGCGCAGATTGCGCTCGAAATCCCCGACCGAGCCCAGATGGGCGTCGTGGAAGGGGCTGTCGGTGGTGGCGGCGAGCACCGAGTCGTCGGCGATGGAGATCCCGGTGATGGCCGGGCGGGTCATGGGGTCGGTGCCGAGCAGCCAGCACAGGAAGGCCGCGAACATGGGCGACAGGCTCTCGCCCCGGCGCGGATCCATCGGGTGCATCGGCGGCGGATCGGCCTGGGCGGCCGAAATCGCGGTGTCGGGCATGGGCGATCTCCGTGGGATGGGAACGGGCGCGCGGGACGGAACGCTCCCCCGCTCCGTCCCCTTCGCCGTTGCGCGACGCGGTCTCCGTCACGTCCTCGCCGATCTTCGACAGCCGCTCCGACCCGCAGCACGTGCAGGACGCGGGTCCCGGCACTACCACCCTTTCGCGCGGTAGATGTTCGGGGAAGGGCTTGCGCCCCGGCTTGCGACGGACGAACCCCTTGACCTCGGTCGTTGCTGCCGCCGCCTTCTCGGCCGCGAGATCGTCCTCGCTGGCGTCGGCCGTCAGATCGTCGAGGGCAAGCTCAAGCTGATCGAGCAGGCGCTCCTTGCGCTCAGACCGCTGCCCGTAAAGTGCCCGGCGCAGCTTCTCGATCATCAGCTTCAGGGAGGCGTCGGAACTGAACCGGTTCCGGACGAGCGTTCGCGAAGGCACCGATGCCGTGCTCCTGTCGCTGGTCGATGCGTTGGAGAGCGACGACAGGATGAGTTGGCAAATGGCCAAGCAACTCACCGCGGACCGCAGAAAGATGATGCGCAAGGTGCGAACGGATTACCTCGAAATGGACACTCCGCCTCAACAGCGAGACTTGATCGATGTGCTTCAGATCACCAATGCGGTGGAGGATGCATTCTTCATCTTGTCGAGCATGGAACAGGAGTTCGGCGCGTATTCCTTGAGCGGTGCAAACGGCTCTCCTTGATTTCGACCCGACGTAAGACTCAAGGTCCAGGGTTGTTGGTCGGCTCAAGGGTACGACACCGATCGGCGTGCGGCTCCATTGGAACTGTTCGATTCTGAGGGGTCAAACTTGGGCGCCGAAACACAGGGCGGTCGATTACGACCGCGCCTCGGGCGGAATCGACTGGGACGAGAACGGGAATCTGCGTCGTGGCCACGTCGGCATGTGGCGCTTTACCGTGGACGAACGAGTCGAGTACGTCGCGACGGAGCCGTACGAGAGGTAACACTGCCGGGCCGGGAGAGCCCACAATGTGGCCCAGCGGAACCCCGATCGAAATTGATGGCCTCGAATCAGCTATTTAGTCTGACTCCGATCATGGTCAGGAGATGGGCTGAATGATCTGTAGATGGATAGTCCGCAGGCTGCCCGTCCGTTCTCGTGGTCGGGCGTAATCTGGGGTCGTCTTGCGGTTTCTTGTTTCAGGTACCTATTGGGTGCCTGTGGGCAGCGTTCAGCTGATCCAAGGCAAGGTCGATCAACCTCTCATCGAATATTTTCAGCTTTCGCTGGCCGGCAGTCTCCCCGCCCGGCCAGCCGCGCAGACCAGCAATAACGGCGGCGGTATCAGGTACGACCTGCTGCTCTTCCAACAGCCAATCGACGGTAGCCAGGAGTTCCATTCCGAGCGGCGACTGGAAGCCGTCGATGATGCTGGAAGACCATGCCAATACGGGCAAGAACTGCTTGCCTTCTCCGGAGTGCAAATAGGTGTGCACAAGGTCTTTCTTGGACGGGTTGAACCATATCAGGTCTGACGGATCGGCATCCGCCAGCCGCTTGTCACAGCATAGGTAGCTACCATCAAGACTATCGAGCAGCTTGGTCAGCTTGTGCGAATAAGGGCCATATCTGTTGGCCGAGAACTCGAAGCGCAAGGGATCGACGATTCCGAGACGATTGACACCGCGTTGCAGGAACCAGCCGAGTTTCTGAACCTCAAGAATAGAGCATTCGATATCGGGGACGGAATACTGGCGCACGATCTCCGCGACTAGTGCGCGGGCGGGAGTGAGTTTCTCGACTCCTCTGCGTTTGGCGACATTCTGATATTTCTTGGTTGGCTCGTAAACAATTGCGTCGAGGTTCTCGATTTCCGCCAGCGCGTCGACTATAACCGGCTTTACGTCCGCCCAGTCGAGGCCGCCGTTTCCGCAGCCCAGAGGAGGTACGGCGATGGAACGAATGTCGTTTTCTTGTATGGTGCGGACGAGATCCCGCATTCCTTCGCGGATCCAACCAAGCTGGGTCTTGACGCGCCAGTCCGTCTTGGTGGGAAAGTTAATGATCCATCTGGGTCCGAAGAGGTCCTCACTCTCAGTCACAAACATTTCGCCTATGCGGACTTGGCTATTCTTGCAAGCACGGGCATAGGCATCGAAGTTGGCAGGAAATCGCTCCTTGAACATGAGCGCGATGCCCTTGCCCATGATGCCTACCGTGTTGACGGTGTTCACGACAGCGTCGACTTTGGCTTCCAAGAGGTTGCCTTGCGTGAAGGAGATCATCAGAAGTACCAGCGTCGCCGCACGGTGATCGTCAACTCCAAGCCGAGTTTGTCCCTGCTTTCTTCAAGGTATACGCGTCCTTCGTCGCTGTAGCATGCGATCTCGGAAAGGTGCTCGATCGGCAGGTGCCGATGAACCAAGGCTTCGGCCTGATATTTTTCCTTCTTTTCAGGATCGTCAACGTCGCGGCTGAAGTCGTGGCGTTGAAGCGGACCCCAGCTGATTTGGTCGAGGTGATCCAGGGAGGAGAAATACCGGGCCATGCTGAGGTAGGCATGCCGATCCGTATACAGGGCCGTGATCCCTGAATCGGCGAGGCCTCGCAACGAAGACACCATGATCGCGATGTCCGAGCTCGAATGCCGGGAGATGCCACCCCAGCCTGTGACGATATTGTACATCATTGGGGACTTCGGGGTGAAATAGAAAGGAATGTAGTCGGAAAGGCTGCCGTGGGGCGGGATGGGGACGTCTCGGCTGTCGCGCATGGCAATGATGTCAGGGCGTCCGATGGTCACGAAATCTGGATCGATTCGCCCGGAAGTCCGGCAATGTAGGCCATTGGCAAGGATCCAGGGGACATTCCGAATGTGCGTGATTCGGAATATGAAGGCATTGTCGGCATTCAAGAAACGCAGCATGGCGGGCCGTCGATACAGCCGGCAGCGCGAGAGCGCAACCCCGGCGGGCGGGAGGCACGAAGGTGCCATGCGAATCGATCGGCGCTGCGCAGCGAGGTGCGTGGAGCCGGCGAGGCCGGCGTGACAGGAGGATAGCGGGACGAAGCGGGATGGGCCTCGATTCCGGCCGTAGCAGTCTGCGCTATGGTGGAACGGTGCGGCGGCATGGCCCGGTCGGTTGGTCGGAATCGCCGGGGTAGGAAGCGGGAAGGGGTGTGCGAGCCCAGACGGGCGGTGCATTCGAAGGGCGCAGGCCGTCCGAGAGGACGGAGGCGTCCAGCCGGCTCGCGGGTGAGATGGGCAAGGTCCAAGTCGCGATCTCCGGCACCGGCCGACTTGGTCGGCCCGGCTGCGCCAGGTGGCCTCGCTGTAGTTGGAATCTTTGTTGCGGATGAAGTCTGGGAGGTCTTCCCGCGGGCGAAACTGTTAATTGCGTCGGACGAAAAATCCTTTGTGAAGGAAGTACTCTTCAACAACCTGTTCGAGAATGTCTTCCTTGTTATCTATTGTTCGTCAGATCCGGTCTGAGTGAGTGAACCGTCCGATCACGCCTGCTGTCCGGGTACACCTCTCGGCTAGGATGGATTCAATCAGCTCCAACATAGCCAGTGGGATAGATGTATGCATCAGCTCCCTCGTTGACGGGAACGCTGGAATTGAAGCTCAACCCCAGTTATTTGCATACGAAACTTTAGCATTTGCGCGCTGGCAAAATATTTGCACCGAACCTGGGTTTGACTTAGCTGATTTGATCGAATCCTAATTAGCGCGGGACGCGGAAGAAGCAGACACCCAGCCAACCAAGTAGCTTCATCCTCTTGACTTTTGTCAAACGTATTCAGCAAGAGATGTCCATCTGGCCCAATGTCCACGCGGGCACCCTTGTGACCGAGAAGGATATGAGACAGTTCGTGGTACAGGTCACTTGCCTGCCGCGCTAGAGAATGAGTGGGATTCCAGATAATAACATAAGTCGAGTTGATGCTCACTGTTACTGCGGACCAGCTGTCCGCATCGTCCTCCAAAAGGGTGCTTAGGTAACTCTCCTCCAATCCAGGGATGTTTCGTGGAGTCCAAAGAGTGACGTTGAGGTGGTCAGCTAGCAAACGAGGGTCCAGTGGGTCGGCAGGATCTAATTCCAATTCCGAGCGAATGTCCGACGCAGCTCGTTCACACCAAGCTTTAAATCCTCGCTTGAATGTCGCCAATTTTGTTTTCCTTTAGCCTTCAAGCTCTTCCTGGATTTCCAGGGCCCTCTGCGCCTGTAAAATCATCATTCCCAGAGCTTTGGCGGTTTCAGGCCGAATTGTATGGTCCTTCTTGAAGTGCACGCTGGCCTTTACACGTTGGGTTGACTGCGGTTTGAAACCCAGAACGGTTCCGGGATTCACATTGAGCCAGCGGCAAATCTTGGTGAAGGTTTCCAAATCCGGCATGTATCCGCGCTCCACGCGCGATAGTGTTGCCGGGCTGATGCCAATCTCGTTGGCGATTTCTCGCACGCCCCGTCCCTTTCGACGATCTACGATCTGGCGTCCAAGGGTCTGAATGGAGGTTCTGGTGATCTTTACGTCTTCTGCCATAGTTGAGGTTCCCCCATTGTGAGTGGACACCCTGGGGTGGTGACAAGTTCTCCCTGAACTCGCGTGGCGAGCGCATTCTGAGGCCCGAGCAAGGAAGGTCTTCCTTGAAATGCGCAAACCATCCGCCGATGCGGTCACGCACGGTATGGGTGTCGGGTATGGTTGTGGATATCGACCAGAGATGTTGGTGGTTGAAGCCACCCGCGAAGGGTTCGGACACGGCCGTGCTCCGCGGGATAGCGATATGCGGGAAGCAGAACAACAGGTTGTGCTCAGCGGACAAGCGTCGAGTCTTGTTCGCTATGTTGGGCATCGCTTTGCCGGGCAGCCACCTTGCGGCATGAGCTGTCGGGTGGAAGGCGAGGTCTTCTTCGACAGTCTTCAGAATCATGTTGCGGAGATTGGAGCCGACAATGCCGGCGCCTGACCTAGGCTTGCAGGCGACAATGTCCTGGTCGCGAAAGTTCATGACGAGGCTCGTCAGGGTGAAACTGCAGGTCCAGCGGTTGAACTCCAAACTCAGCCCGCTACAGCGTGGAATGGAAGCCTTGATTGCGATCGTGACGTCATTGGAGACAAAGCGCTGGCATGTGTTGCACTTGGGCCGCAGGGGCCCCTGGAACTCCGTCAGGCGGTAGGCGTCCCTACGGCCAGAAGAAGCCCAAGAGTGAGTTGCCAGTATTCGGTTGAGGAGGGCCGCGATGTTACGGTCGCGTTGGGTCAGTCGCGCACGACTCTGGCACCACCTTCGCACGAGATGAGCCGCGGTTCGGGCCACATTGTAGTGATGATGGATCCGCAATCTGTCGTTCAACCACTTCTTGAGAGTGGAGCGGGCCATGTGAAGGGCCTCAGTCACGGCTTTCACCGCGAACCGCGAATTAGCGGAGAGCGTGTCGGCAACGCTAGTCTGTTTGCCCTAGACTTCGACAGAGGCTCTTTGAGGAAATCGACTTTGAGGGCCTTGAGACCGAGTTGGCTTGCCAGCTTGCGGACACGCTCTTCCAGATGATCCAGCTCGCTCTTGCTCGTTGTGCCATCATCTGCTGCGGCCGCGACAGCTTCGTGTACGGCCGTCGGCCGCCCCCAAAGGCAGAGGACGCCTCGTGAGAAGCCTTGGCGTTGCGGCACGGCAGAAGCGCCGAGTGCGGCTGTAGAGGTCTCGTCTACGCTTCGCAGTGTCCCGTGCACGCTCCCGTGTCCACGGCGTGCCTTCCCTCTGATGAACTTGTTCGGTGGATAGACATCGAAGGCAAGCATGTTTCCAAGGATATCTCGACGCTTCCCTGACTGGGCCAGGCTGCCCGTCCAGGAGGGGCCAGTCTGGACCCCACTGTCTTACACCTGATACAGACGGTTGACATCCGAGACACCATGGACTATCTTGGCCTCCGTCTCGTCACTGATACGAGTGTATCAGAAGAGGGGGCATCGCGTCAATGCGTGCAAAGCACTGCTTGCAAAGACTTAAGGAGAGCCTGACATGGAAAAGGTGGATCTGATCTTCACCAGCAACGCCGGAGACTTCGAGGATGTCTTCCAGACGGACCTTCTGCTGTCGACGGTCAAAGCTGAGGTCATGGTCAAGCTGAAGCTCGATCAGAGCAAGTCGGACGAGTATTGGGTGACTTTCCAGGGGAACCCGCTCGACGAGAGCAAGAAGCTGAGCGAACTCAAGCTCACGGATGGCGCTCTGCTGGTGATTGAGCGCAAGGAAGTGACGAAGATCTAATGGATGAGGCGACGGTCAAGGCTAAAATGGCCGCGGCGTTAGAGTGCGTTCAGCGCAGCAGACTTGCTGAGGCCTTTGGTTGGGCTATTGACGTTAGCGGTCTCGATGCATTTGTGTCGATGTCTCCAAGAAAACACCGCGAGCGGGCATATCTTCTGAAGGTCAACTTCGATGACTTCCCCCGTCAGCCACCGTCATTCGTATTTGTAGATGCGGAGACCCGTTCCATTAGTTCCGAGGCCTGGCCACCGAAGGTGAAGCACGGGCAACAACCGGATGGGATTTGCGTTGCCGGCACTCGCGAATGTCACGCGCATTACCATAAGAATGAGGCGCAGTACGTATGGGATCCAAAGAAGTGGTCCCTGCTATATACACTCGCTGAAATTAATCGTCTCATGGAAAAAGGTCAGCGCTAGAGCAATGGCATGAACAGTATCCTTACAAAGCTCCTGGCTGCCAGTGCCAACTTCTGGACGTGCGGACGCTCTTCGGATAAGGACACGGAACCTTATCCTGCGGCAGCGCCTTACGAGCCCTCCGGGCGGGCGCGGCGCCGGCGCTCGTTACCTGACCAGATTGGCCGAATTTATGTGCCGCTCAGTGTGATAAAGGAGACTGACAGCGTGATGAGACGTTTCGGTCGGGAGCGGCGGGAGTGCTACGTCTGGTGGGGCGGGTACTACGCGGACGGTGACGGGCAAGTGATTTCAGCCATTTGGCCGGAAGTACAGACTGACTTCGGTCGTATTCATTTGACGAACCAACAGTTAGGCATACTAAACGCGCAACTTCGCAAATTTGATCAGGTGTTGCTCGTCGAACTCCACACTCATCCCCCGGGAGGTGGCGGCCAGAACGAGGTAGATGCCGCAAATGCGGCTGCAACGTATCCCGGTTTTGTCTCGATCGTCGTTCCCAACTTTGGTTTTCCGCGTGTTTGGGATCTGCGAGAAACACATGTGTACGAGTACATTAGCAAAAATCAATGGAGAACGCTGCTGCGGGAGGAGATTCAGGAGAAGTTCGTGATTGAACCACAGAGTATCGGGCTGGATGTTTGAGCCGTGTCACAACAAGAACGAACGATTCAGCTTCTAGGGAAACTGTCGGGGCGCAGTGATCTCGACTTATCCGAAGTGCTGGCTCCGGGCCGGGTTGGCGTAGTGCTTGCGCCCGAAGCTGCTGATACCCCTCAAGGACAGTTGCTGTTTTCCTTTGTCGTGAACCTAATTGCGCGTCTGTATCCGGTCGTTCAACAGCTCAGTATCTTTGTCGGGAATGAGCACCCGTTACGCGCACGGACCCCAAGGTGGAATGGCGAGACCCTGTCCGCGCACTTGGGCAATATGCTTGGTGCCATTTCCCCACCCGTCGAATGGTGCCTACAGGACGGGTCAAACGCGATGATATCCGAGATTGATGAAGTCCTGGTTGTCGGAGATATACAGACCAGCGGGTCAGTATATGTCGGATGTGATGGCTGGGATGTTCTTGTGTCTTCGGACGGCCCCTACAGCGTGAGCACCGACTCAAATGCAGTAAGTGTCAACGTGGCCGCCTGTTTTGGAGTATCAGAGTTGTTCAAACGTTTGCTTGTCCGGCACGCTAGTCTCTTTTCCGACGTTCCGATTACTCCACTGTCTGGGTCGCTTACGTTTTCTGCACTGACCTACAAGGTGGGAGAGAGTCAATTCAATCCGCCATTTCCCGAAACAATAGACCTTGGGCGCTTGACGCTCGTGGGACTGGGGGCGGGGGGAGGAGCAACGGCCTACACCCTGGCGTCCGTGGCTGGTTTACGTGGTCATGTAAATGTGATTGAACCGGACGAGATTATTGAACAGAATCTGAATCGTTATGTGTTTGCGGATGCGAAAGATGCCTCGAACAAGAGGAAAAAGGCAGACATCATCGCCGAACTATTAGGATCAAGCCCAGGCATTTCGTTGAGCGCGTTTTCTAAGCCATGGAGCGAAGTCATACCCAATCTGCAGGTCGAGGACTTTCAACAAGTATCAGCGGCGGTACACAGCAGAGCGGCTCGGCGGGAACTTCAATATGAAACCCCCCTGGTACTTTGGGATGCGGCAGCATCAGAGGATGGAGAGTTTCGTATTTGGAGGCATACATTTGGTCAAAGTGATTGCATGTTCTGCAAACATCCCAGTGGAGAGCAGGACCCTGAGAGAGGAAGAGCTTTGCAGTTGGCCACAGTGCTTGGGCTTAGCGCAGAATTATTGATGGAAAAGATTAGGAAGAACGACACTTTTACTGTTGAGGAGTGCGAAGCGATTCAAAGGCATGTGGATGATACTCACGAGTTTGATCTACCTTCGCCTAGTCAGCGTCTTGATGACTGGGAATCCGCGCAATGTGGAAAGCTGCATGTCAGGACAGTTGATGAAGACGTACCAATACCATTCAGTCCTGTGATGGCAGGAGTTCTCATTGCTGGTGAAATAATCAAAGAGAGGGTCTTTCCAGAGTCGGTCTTAGATTCGTATTACTTCAATACTCTATTGGGGCGCTTTATGACTCGCATGGTACCTAATCGAAGAAGGCCTCGAGCAGGCTGTGAACATTGTTCGGACGCGGATTTCCAAGCTCAGCACCATCGCAGATGGGCCCGTGCTGTCGACGGTGATTAGTGTTGGGCCCGTTTCGATGCGTTGAATGGGCTTTAAGGCGTAAGTATGTGTGGATGATAGGATTGGCGACGACGTTGCGAAGTTGTTTGGTCTTTACCGTTGGTAGAATGTTCGGGTCAAGTGCTTCGCGAATTATGCGACGGCTCAACTTTGAGGTTAAGGCCGTCGCGGTCCTGAAGCTACAGCCCTCCTTGAGTTCGACGTGTACTGACCATAAATATCTCCAGCGACCAGGGGTCCGCGCCGCGGTCGCGTTGGACGAAGCGGGCGCGCACCAGCTCGGAACGGGCCGTCTGCGCCACGTATAGGGAAGATTACCCCACGACCTCAGCGATTCGGTTGGCGATGCGGTTCGCGGCCGATTTGACGGGATCGTTAGCGAGGTGGGCGTAGCGGGCGGTGGTCTGTACCTGGGTGTGTCCCAGAAGCTTGCCGATCATGGGCAAACCTTCGCCGACCAGGAGACCGCCGCTGGCGAAGGAATGGCGCAAATCGTGGATTCGCAGGTCGTCGAGCCCCGCCCGTGCACGAATGCGCCGCCAAGGGTGTTGAAGGTCGGTCAGATGGCTGCCGTCCTTGCGGCCGGCGATGACCCACGGATTGTCACCCGGTCTATCGATGGCGCGCAGCACGGCGATGGCCGGTTCGCCGAGATGGACCACCTTGTCTCCCGTTTTCGTTTCCGGCAGCTTGAGCTCGCCGGCCTCCAGGTCGACATGCTCCCAGCGCAGCTTCTGGATCTCCGAAAGCCGGCAGCCGGTCAGCATGAGGAGCCGGATCATGGCGAGGCGGTCGGCGGCGGTGGCGACCCGCTCGGCGTCGGCGACGGCGAGGAGCCGGACCAGGTCGCTGCGCCGTTCGAACATCTCAGCGCGCCCCGGCCCGCGGACGCCCCGGCGCCGGTCGGTGTTGGCGGGGCGCCGCACCCCGATGGGGTGGCGCTTCCATCCACATCCGTATCCCGCAGTTTGCCATTCCGTACCCGACTGGAAGACCATCCGGTCGGCGACCGGCCCGACTATTGACCTCCACGTCCCGTCCGCCTTCGCCGACGAGATCGCCCAGTTTCGGCGCCTTCTGGCAGGCGAAGACTTCGATGCGCTCGTCGCACGGTATCCGCTGCGCGAGACCGGGGTTTTTCGTGCGATCACCACGGCTCTCAAATGCGTTTCAACTCGCGACTACGAGCAGATGGTCGTGGTGCGCACCGCCAAGGACGACACGTTGGCGACCGCCCTCAAGAATCGCCTTCGCCCATTGGCGGAGGCAATCACCTCCGCCACGGCCAAGTCGTAGCGACGGCGCCCGATCGGGTCCGCCGGCGTGGACCTCGACTCCGATGCTTCGGCGATGGCTGTCGCTGAGCTCATCATGCCCTCCGTCATGCCGCTGGTGGAAACGGCGACGGGACGCCCTCCCCCAGACACCCCGCCGCTGCCCCGCTTCCGGCCGGACTCTCGCTCCCGATGGCGAGGGGCGCGGAGTCGGCAGCGCGTCCGTCGCGATGTTGACAGGACAGACGGAATGGACATTTATGAAGTCGAGGTCGCAAGACTGGGAGATCGGTCACGGCCTTGCGCGCGGAGGGCACGATGCGCGAGCGGGACGAGCTGGAGGGGATGCTGCACGACGCCGCTAGGCGTCTCAGCGCCGCGCATGTGGCGGCGCTGGTCGCGCATCCCGAGGCGGTGTGCTCGGCGCTGGCGGCGGCGGCGGACGCGCTGGCGGCAAACGACCGGGAACGATCCGGGGTCGATACGATCGCGGGACCAGCCTCGACGACTGTCGACGCTGACGAGGCGGAGCGACGGCTGGCTGCGCGGACGCGCGGCGGCGTGCCAGAGACCCTGCTGACCTCGGAAGAGCTGGCGGCGCGCACCGGGCTCAGGACCCGGCAGTCGGTGCACGACTGGCGCAGGAAGGGACGGATCGTCGGCTGGCAGAACGCGAGGCGCGGCTATGTGTTCCCGGCGGCGCAGCTCGACGACCGTAACCGCCCGTTGGCGGGTCTGGACCGCGTGATCGCGTTGTTCGCCGATGGCTACGCCGCGTGGGTCTGGCTGACGACGGCGCGACCGTCGCTCGACGGGGCGGAGCCGCTCGTCCTTCTGGCGCGGGGCGAGGCCGAGCGCGTGGCTGAGGCCGCCCAGGGAGACCGTCAGGGCGATTTTGCGTAAAGGTGCGGCAAGCCTGTAGATGCGGATGATGAGCGAGGGGCAGACAGTCCTCTCCGCACCTCGTCCTTCAACGCCGTTGACAGGCGTCGGGAAGGGGAGCCATACAGATTCAAAATTCAGCGCCGGCCGCATTGAAAGCTTGGCGCACTCGTGGGAGGGTCGGCGGGGAACATGTTCTACGCGCTGCGACACTAAGTGTTGACCGCGAAGCTGCAGCGTTATGTGCTCTGTCTGCTCGACGACACATGGTTCCTGTCCGTAGGAACCATGAAGTGAACAAGCTCGTTCGGGGCGTGGGAGACCACCAAGGCGATGAAGTTCTAAATGGGGACTGGCATCCTTCGATCTGGATGGTGAACTTCTAAGGGGAGAGGAGTTACAGCCGGATGGCAGGATTACTGTCCTATGATTCGCGGAGTGGTACGCGCATTTGCACGCAAAAGTGAGGGTACGAAAGATCGTCACGGCACAAGAATCCTTGCCTCATACTTGGCCTGCGTGTTGCGATAGTGTAGCTGTCTGGAAGACTTCAAGGATAATCGACATACAGCCAGAGGCGTGAGTGACGGACCAATCCGAACGCTGATGGTGTTAGGAGATTAAGCATGGCCATTCCTTACGATCTCACGTGCTGGTACTTGAATGCTCGCCGCATAGTTGAACTTGCGGGAGATTTTCTACCGAGTAGTCAGTGCTCAGGAGACGATCAACTCGCCAAACTTCGCCGACTCTCTGAACTGAAAAAAGCACTGATTAGTTGGATGAAGACGGCTGGACCTCCGCCTTTGGAGGTATTACTGGCAAGCGATAAGTTGACAGCTGGCTCAATGTTCACACATCATTCAAACTACTATTTTGTTGGACTCCGTAAGTCGTATGAAGAGCGCATGAACGGAAAGGATGTTGAATCTGCGATTGCTTATAGTAAATTAGGAGAATGGAAGAAGGGAGGGAGAGTATCGTTTGATTTTCATCATGAACACTTGACGTCTACATCGTCTTGGACGGAGCTATCTGGTCATCGAAGAAAATTCGCGCTAGGATTGGTAACCGACATTAAAGGGAATAGTATTAGAGCAATACCATATGTGTTTGCCAACATCGTTGATCCATCTTCCCAATTGGCTGGTTTCGCTGGTGTTTGGACAAATTATTTGGAGGTGTTTGTTGAACAAATTGATTCATTTTCTGCAATTCGGAACGACGAAGTGCACCCGCAGAAAGCAGACCTTCAGAAGTTGAAAAATATATCTGAATCTATGGTGAAAAGTGCATTCGCGGAGATTATCGGTGAACCGAATATCCCAAAGGATTGGGGTGGCGAGTCATCGGACCTGTTCACAAGCCGCCTGTTGGTGGACGACCAGAGAGTCTCTAGTGCATTTTTGCTCAAAGGCCCTAGCAGATTTCACCCAATGATGCCATCAGACCTTGGAAAAAATGGAGACCAAATTGGACGGTTCTTCGATGAGCCTGCGGACTTGCTGATCTTGCAGCATTGTCATGAGGTCCGAAATGGAGTGCGCAGGCAGATGCGCGCATATGCACATCAAATGGGGAATCCAAGGCGATTCTGCATAATTGACGGATATGACACGCTTCGGATTTTGGCAGCATACAATAAATGCGGATTACGAAACTTGGCGGAAAGTGTCACCTGAGACAGGCAAACATTTGGTGTGGGCTGCTGTAGCGTAAGCAGTGACGACGAGGCACCCGGTTCTCATCTTCGCGCTGGCTCGAAATTCTATGGGACGAGTTCGTCGATACGGCTGTCGGGATAGCCGGTAACGATTTTTCCAGCTGCTCTTGAGCTAGGCACAGGGCTCGATGCCATTCATGCTGCAGGTTTCGATCAGCCTTCCAGCCGTACAACGCAAGAAGGTGATCGCCGATTTCGAGGGCGGTCTGATCTCTTCCGACGGCGGGCTGGTCCTGCTGCGCGAGGCCGAACGCCGGCTCGGGCTGGCCGAGGCGCTGGCCGGCTGCATCCGGGAGTGGCGCGACCCGGCGCTGGTGGTCCACACGCTGCCGGCGATGCTCCGGTTCCGCATGTTCGCGATCGCGTGCGGTTACGAAGTCGCCGACGACTGCGACACGCTGCGCGGCGATCCGCTGTTCAAGCTGGCGGTCGGCCGGGCGCCGGAGAGCGGCCGCGATCTCTGTTCCCAGCCCACCATGAGCCGTCTGGAGAACGCGCCGTCCCGCGGCGAGGTGGGCCGCATGACGGCGGCCCTGGTCGACATCTTCTGCCGATCCTTCGCGGCGGCGCCGACGGCGATCACGCTCGACATCGACGACACCTGCGACCGGGTTCACGGCCACCAGCAGCTCTCGCTGTTCAACGCGCATTACGACACGCGCTGCTTCCTTCCCGTCCACGTCTACCATGTCGAGAGCGGCAGGCCGGTGGCGATCCTTCTGCGCCCCGGCAAGACGCCGTCCGGTGTCGAGGTCCGCATCCTGATCAAGCACCTGGTGCGCCGTATCCGCCGGCATTGGCCGCGCACCCGGCTGACCTTCCGCGGCGACAGCCATTACGGCCGCCGCGAGGCGATGGACTGGTGCGAGGACAACGGCGTCGACTACGTCTTCGGCCTCGCCGGCAACGCGGTGCTGCACGGCTTGGCCTACGAGACCGCCGACGACCTCAAGGTGCGCCGCGCCGAGGCCGGCGCGGAGCGGGTGCGCGGCTTCGCCGACTTCGCCTACGCCGCCGGCTCGTGGAGCCGCGAGCGCCGGGTGGTCGCCCGGCTGGAAGCCACCGCGCGCGGCTTCGACGCGCGCTACATCGTCACTTCGCTGGCCGGAGAGCCCCGCCGCCTCTACGAGGGGGTCTACTGCGCGAGGGGACAGGCGGAAAACCTGATCAAGCGGCATCGGGTCCAGCTCGCCTCCGACCGCACCTCCTGCCAGAGCCCGCTCGCCAACCAGTTCCGCCTGGTGCTCCACACCGCCGCCTACTGGCTGATGCTGGCGCTCCGCGACGCGGTGCCGCGCCGCATGCCGCTCCACTGGGCCGAGTTCACCAGCCTCCGCCAGAGCCTCCTCAAGATCGGCGCCCGGGTGGTCGAGAAGGCCGCGCGGGTGCGCATCCACTTCGCCTCGGCCTGTCCGGACGCCTCGCTGATCCGCCTGCTGGCGGGCCGGCTCGCCGCCTCGGGCCCCTGACCGCCGGGGCGGCGTGCCCCACAAACCCGAGACCCTTCAACCCCCAACCCCGACACCGAAGAACTCAAATCACGGCGCTACGAAGGCGCCGAACACAACCCCCTGCGCGCGCAAAATCAGCCGACAATCGCTCTGTTCTAAGAATAAGTCGGGCTAGTGCGTGGATGTTCTATGCACCATGTTGGATGGCGAGCAGAGCGAAGTGAAGCCGGGTGCCCAACTTGGCGGAGCTGTCGTTCCAGGGCCGGGAAGTTTGCACCAGGCGTAGCGGTCAGCTCCAGCCGCCACTGCCCGCCACGCTCCACCGCTCGGCCAACCCGATCGAGCGGCCTCCCGGTCCGAGCGCCGTCGCACCTCATTGTCGGCGCCCGACAATGATGCCACATTCCATCCACCCAGGCTGGCTGGCCGCAAGGCCGAGGAGACCCGTTATGAACAGACGGCTAACCGCGATTGTCGAACGCGACGGCGACGGCTATGTCGCACTCTGTCCCGAAGTGGATATTGCCAGCCAGGGGGACAGCGTGGCCCAGGCACGCAGCAACCTCGAAGAGGCGCTGACGCTGTTCTTCGAGACCGCGCCCGCCGAGGAAGTCGAGCGCCGGACGCGAAGCGAGTTCTATGTCACCCACGTCGAGGTTGCCGTTGGCTAGGCTGCGGCCTCTCTCCGGTCGGGAGGTCTGCCGCGTTCTCGAATCCCACGGCTTCGCGGAGGTCAGAAGGCGCGGCAGCCATATCGTGATGCAGAGAATGCACGAGGGCCGGACGACCACGGTCCCGGTGCCCGACCACCGGGAGCTCCGCACCGGAACGCTGATGTCCATAATCCGACAATCCGGGCTTCGCCGCACCGACTTCGAATGACACCCTCCCGTTCCTTCCCGATCCGTTGCGATTCCGTCACACGGCCACCCCCAACCGGCGTCCCGCCACATTGTCGGCGACCGGCAACGATGCCAGATTCCCTCCGCCCCGGCCGGCGTCCGGCGAGGCCAGGGAGACGGGGCGTCCCCAACTCTTCATCCTGCCCGGGAGGTGCACGATGTCCGGTCCCAACGCCTTCGAAAGGCTCCACGAAGCCTGGATCAGGGGCACAGAGATCGCGTTGTCACCCGACGAAGTGGACCTGTTGTTCGACCTGTTGCATGACGAGATTCTCGACGCCAACGTCAATCACCTGCAGTGGAGCAAGCGCTGGGAACGGCACCGCGCCCGGCTCCATCCCGACGCCCACTACAGGCCGGACCAATTCATCAGCGCGGCCGAGATGGCGGAGAGCCGCGGCGTCGACTACGAGCTGTTTCGCACCGCCCTGCAGGCCGCCGACCCTCCCTGGCATAAGGACGGCGAGTCCTGGATCGCCGACAAGGACAGCCCGCCGTACAGGGACATGCTGGACGTCCTCGAACACCTGCCCGCCAAGGTGAAAGCTTTGCAATGGCTTCTGACCCGCTCGCTGCACGGCAAGATGCTCGCCGTAAAGCGGGTCACTGAAAACCAAGGCAAACGAACCCCCGGAGTGGACGGCGAAACTTGGTCCACGCCGGAATCGAAAGCCAAAGCTGCAACGTCGCTCAGGAGGCGCGGCTACCAGCCAAGCCCCTTGAGACGGGTCTACATCCCGAAAGCGAATGGCAAGATGCGTCCGCTAGGAATCCCGACAATGCAGGACCGCGCCATGCAGGCGCTGTATCTGCTGGCTCTCATGCCAGTTGCGGAAACCAAAGCAGACCCGAACTCCTACGGCTTCCGGCCTACGGCATCGTCAAGCAGTTCTGGGCCATAATCGATCAAGGAACGGCGCGAGATGGACAACGGCGATCTGGTGGCGGACTTCGCCGACGCAGACTTCGTCACGGTCGGCCCCTTTCCACACCCGACCCAAATGGCGGTCATGCCGGTGGTGGCGATGAAGGGAGACTATGTGCGGGCGGTGGGGACCTGTTTCGCAATCTCGTCTCAGGGCCTTGTTTTGACCGCGCGCCATGTCATCGAGGACGCCCTGGAGATTGATGCCGAGGGAAAGATGGCTGACCCCGGCATGGGGATCGGGGCGCTCTACGCTGCAGAGACGGGCGAGGACGACAAGCTCGGCGGCTTGTTGCCGGGCAGAAGACTCCATTTCACGAATGATCTGGACATTGCCTTGATGCAACTGAATTTGCCGATTGCCCGCGCGACCGGCAAACCGCTTCGCATGCCGGCGTTGCGATTGGGAACGAGAATTCCTCGAGTAGGCGAACACTGCGCGGGTATCGGCTATCACGCGATGGACTGGCAGCGGTCAACGGGCATTCATACTCACCACGTCAAGCAGAAATACGCAGCATCGCAGGGACGTGTCCGCGAGGTGCATCTCGACAGGCGAGACGACTTTCGGTTGAAATTTCCCTGCTTTCGGACCGACTGCAAGTTCGTCGGCGGGATGAGCGGTGGCCCCGTGATAGAATTCCGAACCGGGGCTGCGGTCGGAGTGATCTGCAGCGGCTTCGCTGTCCCCGAAGAGGAATCCCCCATCCTCGGGAAGCTCGTGCGTGGTCATCGAAGGTGTCCTCGTTGCGGTGTGGCGGAGCCGCCAGCGCGGAGGCGGGCGGCAAGGTGCGCCGGCGGTGGGATCGACGCCGGAGGAAGGCGGTCAGGACGCTGAGGGCGCCGCGATGGGCCAGCGGTCCGTGATGCGCTCCAGGGTGGCGCGATCGGGCGCGAACAGCCGCGTGCGCCAGGTGACGATCTCGGCCATGCAGCCCATGCGCTTGAGCGCGTCGGTATCGGCGTCCGCGGGACCCTCGATCTCGATGCGGAAGGCTCCCATGGCGCGGCGCCGCGCCAGCTTCCAGCCGTTGGCGAGCCGGAAGGACGCGCCTCGCACCATGATCTCGTCGTGGACCTCGGCGGCGGTCAGGCCGGGGCCGCCGTCGAGACCGAGCGCGGCGCGGAACTCGCTGACCTCGGCGGGGCCGAGGATGCGGCCGATCAGGTGCTCGCCGTCGTCGGCGAGGAGGCGGCGCACCCGCATGCTCTCGTCGGGCAGCCGGTCCCAGATCGGCAGCAGCAGGCCTGCGACCAGCCAGAAGCGGGACTCGCGGTGCGAAGGCAGCCCCGCGATCTCGGCGTCCCAGAGGGCGCGCCAGCGGTCCTCGCCGGCGGCGCGCCACTGCGAGGCGTCCAGGGCCGCCCTGGCCATGGTCTCGCGGACGGCGGGACGCACCAGGCGCACCCGCTCCTGCACGTCGCCGTCGTCGAGCGTGCGCGCGGGCGCGTCCATGACCAGCGCCGCGCGCTTCGACTGGCCGTTGACCATCAGGAGCGGCGGTTTCCCGGAGGTGGCGGCATGGAGCTCGATGGCCGCGTTGGCGCCGAGCGGCTCCAGCCGGTCCTTGCGCGCGATCTCGACGATCTCGGTCTCGGCGCCGGAGCCCTCGTGGGTGAACACGGTCTCGCGCGAGGCGACGGAGAGCGAGTCGGCGACGATGGTCTCGACGCCGCGCTCGAAAGTGCCCGCCTCGACGGCGATCTCGATGTTGGCCTCGATCCGGGTCTCCAGCGCGCCGAAGAGCTGGTTCTGCTCGTCGATGGGGAGCGCCAGCAGCCTGTTCAGGAACTGCGGCATGGGCGGCAGGTCCTCCTTGAGGTTGCCCTCCCACGTGAGCTTCAGCCCGGTGGCCTCCTCGAAGTCCTTGAGGGACCGGACGAGGACATCGACGGCGACGTCGCCCTCTGATGCGGCATCACGGATGGACGCTGCTGTTCCACGATTGCCTCATCGACCAACTGCGCAAGCTCCACAACGCAGCCCAGCGCGCGCAGCGAAGCGATCCGACGGGATTCGCATCCAATGCGAACGTCAAGCTGTTCCACGCGTTGAGCCGGCTGATGCTGGAGGTCATCCCGCAGGATCCGTCCCGGGACGAGTACCGCCAGGGCAGCACGCTGGGTGCGCGCCACCGCCATTGGCGGCGCGCCAGGGCCTGCCCCGGACGGCGTTCCGGGGTCGGACGGTTTCGATTGTTCTTCCGCTATGACGCGAGGGCGAAGGTGATCGTCTACGCGTGGGTAAACGAGGAGGCAGGAGAGCTTGCGGTTAGAATCATCCGAACCTTCAGGGAGTTGGGGGCTTGACTATTCCCCTACGAAAACTTGGTACTCTCGGAGACTTCCGCAATGGCCTCAACTATTCAAAGGCGAATTTTGGTCAAGGACCAAAAATCATTAGTGTAAAAGATTTTGGAAACCGTTGGTGCTCCAATTTAACAGCCCTCGGCGAAATTAATCCGGCCGGCTTACGAGTTAGCCCGCTTTATTCATGATGGCTAGGTGAGATGGTGGCGGACGTGGCTTAAG
>JAPPHW010000290.1 GCA_028820945.1 Defluviicoccus sp. | reverse complement strand
ATGCAACTCGGTTTGGGAGAAAAAACGACCCTGTTTTCAGTTAGTTAGCACCGCCAGGTGCGCAGGTCGGTGTGCCATGAATCCCCGGCATCGGGGACGCCCACCGGCTCGCCGTCCCTGAGGTCGTTCGACAGCACCATGACGTGCTCGTTTTCCGGCAGGTTGTATTGCCGGTTGTCATGCACTTCGAGGGGGCCGAAGCGGGAAGCGAAGGCGACCTGGTCGGCGGGGTCGAGAAACTGCTCGCGGAAGACCAGGACGCGGTAGCGGTGGAAGGCGTCGAGCACCGTCCCGAATGCGTCCTCGTCGAGGTCGCGGGCGACGTCGATACCGGTTATCTCGGCCCCGAGCACGTCGGAAAGCGGCGCGATATTCATGCCTGTCCCGGTCTCCCTCCGGTGCTGCGCTGGACACCCCCAGCGCGCCAAATATAATCCAGCGACTTCACGATTGCAGTTTTTCAGAGGGGGCCGGGTCGATGGCGGATCGGTCGACGGAGGCGGGCGGAATCGAGGTCGGCACCGGGCAGGCCGGAATCGGCCACAACCGGCCGAAGGAAGTCGTCTGGGAGCGCTGGCAGAGGAAGCGCACCTTCGTCCGCGCGCTCGAGGGCACCTATGGCGAGCTCCAGGAAGAGCTCTACAACCAGCCCCGGGTCTACAGCGCCGCCGACCAGGAATGGCGTGGCGGGCCGCAGCTCTTCGACAAGTCGATCGTCAACCCGATGAAAACCGACATCGCGCAGTCGATCGAGACCCACATCTCGGTGATCGCGCCCAGGGGCACCGGCCAGCGCCACGGCCACATGAACTCGGCGATCTTCTACTGCCTGCGCGGCAAGGGCTACGACATCCACGACGGCAGGCGCTTCGACTACGAAGCCGGCGACATCATGGTGGTGGAGAACGGCTGCGTTCATCAGCACTTCAACGCGTCCGAGGACGAGGACCTTGTGTTGCTGGTGATGAAGGCGAAGCCGCTCTTCCTCTTCATGCACATGCTGTTCCAGAAGATCGCCAAATACCCGCCCAAGGAGCCCGTGCCGGGCTGGGAGGACTGGACGCCTCCCAAGGACATCTGAGCGACCGGAGAGGAGCGCCACGGTGGCGGACGAAAAAGATATCGCAAGGCTCGGCGAGAATAGCGCCGACATCTACGCCGAATGGCTTCGGGAATCGGCCGATTTCCGGGCCGACTACCGGCAGCGGCTGACCGTGATCAAGGCGAAGGACATGCCGTTCGAGAACTCGCCGGACGGGCTCCTCAAGCACATGGTCCACGAGAAGCTCAACACCACCGAGTGCTGCCTCGACATCTACATGCAGTTCCTCGAGCCGGGCGGGAGGTCGGGCAGGTCGCGCAAGCTCGCCGAGCAGATCGTCTATGTCGCCGAGGGCTCGGGCTACGACCTCCACTGGGACGTCCAGTTCGAGGTCGACGTCGAGTTCTCGTGGAGCTGGGCGGAAGAGCCGAAGAAGTACGAGTGGACCAAAGGCGATTTCGTCTTCATCCCCGCCTACTGCATCAAGCAGCACGTCAACGCCGATCCGGACAACGGGGCTCGGCTGATCGTGATGACCAACCGGATCTTCAAGGCGATGGGCCTCGACTGGGTCGAGCAGGTCGAGAACGCCGAGAGCTACCGGGGCGACCTGCCGACCGAACTCGCCGGCCCCGGCTGGTTTCCCGACACGCGCTGAGTCCGTGACAGCGGTGAGAAATCCGGGCTAGAGTTCCGGCCCTGGGAGGTTGGAACCATGGCCGAAATCGTTGCCGTCTGCGCGCTGTCGCACGCGCCGGGGTTGACCGGCTGGCTCGATCGGGCGCCGCCGGAAGAGCAGGAGAGCCTCACCCGGGGTTTCCACGGGCTGGGCCGCATGCTGCGCGAGACCCGGCCCGACGTCATCGTCGGCATCGCGAACGACCACCTTCTCAACCTGCCGCTCGATTCGCCGGCCGATTTCTGCGTCGGCACCGCCGCGCGCTGGAGCGGTCCGGCGGAGTGGTTTTCCGACTGGCTCAACGTCCCCGACTACGAGGTGGCGGGCCATCCGGACCTTGCGAGGACCTTGGTCCGCGAAGGCGACCGGCGCGGGCTCCGGCTCGCTTGGAAGGACCGGCTGCTGTTCGACGACAACTGGTCGGTGCCGCTGCTCTATTTGACACCCGATTATGAGGTCCCGCTGGTCCCGATCCACATGAACTGCATCGTCCCGCCGCTTCCGAGCCCGGAGGAATGCTATCGGGTGGGGCGGGAGATCGCCGACATCGTGCGCACCTGCCGTCCCGCGGACGAGCGGGTCGCGATCATGGGGACCGGCGGTCTCAGCCACGATCCCGGCGGCCCGAAATATTTCGATGTCGACGAGGCGTTCGACCGCGCCTTTCTCGCCCTGCTCGAAGAGGGCGATCCGGAGAAGGTGGTGGCGGAGACGACGCTCGAGAAGATGGCCGCGGCGGGCGACGGCGGCACCACCGAGCTGTTGTCCTGGATCGTCGCGATGGGCGCCGTCGGCGACCGCAAGGCGCGGACGATCTGCTACGAGCCCGCGGTCGAGCTCCGCTGCGGCATGGGCTGCGTCTGGTGGGACATGGCGGAAGAGAAAGCGGCGGTGGCGTGAAAATCACCGCGGAGAGGCGTTTCAGCCGTCCCCTTCGTTGACGCCCCAGACCGCTTTCTTCCGGATCCACCCGTTCCGGCCCGAGAATTCGACCGAGCACCACGCGCTTTCGCAGCGGAGCAGCCGGCCGACGGCGCGGCGCTCGACCCGCGCCACCGGGCGCGCGCCGGCGTCCGGTTCGCGGCGGAGCGCCGCCGGCCCGTCCACCACGATGACGCTGCGGCGTCCGGACAGCAGCGACTGGTGGATCCAGCCCTCGCTGCCCTCCCAGTCCCGGATCCGGCGCCACGTCTCGAACCTGCCGACGATGCGGACCGGCAGGCCGCGCCGCACGAACACCCATGCGATGGGATAGCGCCGCCCGGGCCCGAACCGCACGTTGGTCTTCGCCGAGCGCAGCGAAACGAAGCGGGGTTTCTCGGCCTCCGCCCCGGCCGGTTCGGCCGCGCGCGCACCCAACCCGTCCGCCGCGATCAGGCCGAGGGCCGCGGCAATCATCAGGAGACGCATCCCAGGTCCCGTGCCTCGCTGCGTGGCGTCGGGCAGTATAGCCCATGCCCGGAACCGCCCGTGCTCTGGACAACGCGGCGCCGGGTTGATACAGGCGTCCGGCTCCCCAACCCGCGACCGGATCGATGACGACCCAGAAACCCTCCGTCCTCGTCACGCGCAAGCTGCCCCAGGCGATCGAGACCCGTCTCATGGAGCTGTTCGAGACGCGGCTCAACCCGACCGACGAGCCGATGCCGGCGGAGGCTCTGATCGCGGCTGCCGCCGATTGCGACGTGCTGGTGCCGACGGTGACCGACAGGCTCTCGGCCGAAGTCCTCGGCGCGCTGCCCGACCGGGTGAAGCTGATCGCCAATTTCGGGGTCGGCGTCGATCACATCGACCTCGCCGCGGCCGCCGCGCGCGGAATCGTCGTGACCAACACCCCGGGCGTGCTCACCGAGGACACCGCCGATCTCACCATGGCGCTGATGCTGAGCGCGCCCCGCCGCATGGTCGAAGGCGACCGGCTCGCGCGGTCCGGCGAATGGGTGGGCTGGACGCCGACCTTCATGATGGGCCACCGGGTGTCGGGCAAGCGTCTCGGCATCGTCGGGATGGGCCGTATCGGCACGGCGGTGGCGCGTCGGGCGCGCGGCTTCTCGATGTCGATCCACTACCACAACCGCCGCCGCGTCCACCGCGAGGTGGAGGCCGAGCTCGAGGCGACCTGGTGGGAAGACCTCGACCAGATGCTCGCGCACATGGACTTCATCTCGATCAACTGCCCGCATACCGCGGAGACCCGCCACCTCCTGTCGGAGAAGCGCCTGCGGTCGCTGCAGCCCCACGCCTATGTCGTCAACACCGCGCGCGGCGAGATCGTCGACGAGGCCGCGCTCGCCCGCTGTCTCGCCGAGGGCGTGCTGGCCGGCGCCGGTCTCGACGTCTACGAGCGCGAGCCGGAGATCGAGGAGGGGCTGCGCCGCCTCGACAACGCGGTGCTCGCCCCGCATCTCGGTTCGGCCACCCGGGAGGGGCGGATCGCGATGGGCGAGCGGGTGACGATCAACATCAAGACCTTCGTCGACGGCCACGCGCCGCCCGACCGGGTGTTCCCCGCCGACGGGCTGTAGCGCCGCGCGCCCCGGGGCCCGCCGATGAGACCGGTTCCCCCCTTCCGGCGCCGCTGGCCCTGGGTCGGCGCCGACCTGCAGACGATACGGAACGTGCTCCCCGGCAGGCTTTCCGGCATCGCGCCCGAGACCGGCCGGCGCTTCGAGATCCCCCTCGGCGACGGCAGCGGGGACCGGCTGGTCGCCCGCTACCACCCCGCGCCGGGCACCGAGCCGGCGGCGCTGCTGGTCCCCGGGCTCACCGGCTGCGAGGCGAGCCGGCACGTGCTGCAGGCGGCCGGCGCGTTCCTCGCCGCCGGCCACCCGGCGATCCGCCTCAACCTGCGCGGATCGCCTCCCGGCCGCTCGCTCGCCCGCGGGCACTATCATATGGACCGCGTGCGCGATCTCGCCGATGCCTGCCTGGCGGCGGCGGAGCTGGATCCCGCCATCCGGGAACGGGGCATCGTCGTGCTGGGCTATTCGCTGGGCGGGGCGCTGGCGCTCCGCCTCGCCGCCGCGCCCTTCCTTCCCGCGGTCGTGAGGGCGGCGGTGTCGATCTCCGCGCCGCTCGATCTTGCCGCCGCGGCGGAGCGGATCGCCCGGCCTCGCAACCGCCTCTACGAGCGCTGGCTGCTCGCCCGCCTCAGGGAGGAAACCTGGCCGGTCTGGCGCCGCGCGCCGGCGGCGGTTCGGAACGCGGTCCGGGCGGCGCGCCACATGCGGGATTTCGACGACGCGCTGACCGCCGGAGAGGCCGGGTTCCGCGACGCGACGGACTACTACGCCTCATGCTCGCCGGCCCGCTCGCTCGGCGCGCTCCGCGTGCCGACGCTGATCGTCCACGCGGACGACGATCCCTGGGTGCCGCCGCCCGCGGTCGCCGCCTCGTCGCGCCTCCGCGTCGTCGTGACGCGGGGCGGCGGTCATGTCGGGTTTCACGGGAAGGGAAGCCGGCTGCCCTGGTACCTGACCGCCGCCGCCGGCTTCGTTCGGAACCGCGCGGACGCCCGCTCCGCTCCGACCCCGCCCTGAGCGGCGGGGCGCCGCCGGCTCAGGAGCCGAAGGAGGCGAGCGCGTCGGCCCTGGACGCGTGGATCGCGACGATCTTGTCGAAGCCGCTGATCTGGAAGACCTCCCGGATCGGACCGGACATCGAGCAGAGCGCGAACTTGGCGTTCCGGCTCGACAGCGACTTGGCGGTCATCAGCACGGCGCGCAGGCCCGCGCTGCTGATATAGCCCAGATTCTCGCAGTCGATCAGCACGGCGCGGTCGCTTTCGTCGATCGCGGTCCTGATCGCTTCCTCGAACTGGGCGACGTTCGAACCGTCGATCCGCCCGCCGACCTGGGCGGTCAACACGCCCTCCTGCCGTTCCGTCGTTACATCCATCTTGTCGGTCTCCTGAACTTCATTCGGTGTCTGTCGGTGTTCCGGTGCCCCCCGGGCTGGCGCGGTCGCGGATCAGTGCATCGGCATCGCGATCGCCGCCGCGAGCGAGGTCTCGATCTCCCGTACCGCCTTCGCGACCTCCCGTCCCATGAGATCGAGCTTGCGGACCTGCGCGATGCGCTCCGCGGCCGAATCCAGTTCCGCGGTGGATAGCAGGCTGCCGAATATGCCGCAAACGTCGGAGAGGGAGATGAGCAGAATGTCGCGCGCGTCCGGAATTTCGTCGCTGAACAGGACGCCCATGAGGCGGAGCTTGACTTCCCGCACGGTCCGGTTGTCGATCACCGGGTAGCGGCGGGTCTGGAACACCCACATGAAGCGGTCGTCCTCCTGGCGGAGGATGCCGCGCTCGACCAGGCGGGCGAGGGAACGGTCGTGGATCCCGTCGGCGTGAACCGCGGTTTCCCTGATCCAGTGGGCGGTGTCGTGGGTTTCCGTAGACTCCACGATGCGCTCCAGCGTCGGGTCGAGCAGGTCGTCGTCGAGTGGGCTCGGGTCGATCACGAACAGCCGCTCGGGATCGGTGTCGATGCGGTTCTCCATGGCGAGGTCCATCAGAACCGCGCCGGCGAGCGCGCAATCGAGCGACGGCGCGGGCACGTCGACGAATTTCCCGCCATTATCGTTCAACAGAAGAAGCATCACTTCTTCGGAAAATCTCAACATGCGCAATATCTCCCCCGCCCCCAAGGCGTTGTCCGGACTTGTGGCGCCGCATCATGGCACGCGGGGGCCGGCGGTGCCATCCCGAATGCGCGGGGTGCGCGGCCGCGGCCTCCTCGCCGTCGCTGCCCTGCCGCCCTTGCGCCGGATATCGTTGCAGTTAGGCTGGGACGGACCGACGGCGATGTATCTGCTTCCCGCGTCGCAGCGGCCCTGAAGGGGGTGTCGTGGAGGGAACGGCGACGAAGAGCGAGACCGAACGACCGGCGTCCCTGTCCCCGCATATAGGCATGGTGCTTCCAAGTTTGGGGGGAGGAGGAACCGAGAGAGCGACGTTGACTTTGGCGGCGTCCCTGGTTGAGCGCGGGTACCGGGTGGACCTCGTGCTGCTGCGTTTGAGGGGATCGTACAAGGCGACGATCCCGGATGGCGTCCGGCTGTACCACAGGCGTCGGAGGAAACCCGACATGGGTCTGGTGGAGTCTTGCCGCGAGCGCGGAATTGTCGTGCGGACGCTGGCCGTCAATCCCATCGGGGCGATACGAGCAAGACTCTTCTTCCGACGGAAATATCCCGGGATCGAAATCGGGTGGTCTAGGGTGCTCTCGGCTCTCGGGATCGACCGCTACATTCGCGAAGCAAGGCCGGGGGTGCTGCTGTCGGCGTTGCCGTCGGCGAATGACGCGTCCGTGCTCGCCATGACGCTGACCGACCGGTGCGTCCCACTCGTCGTTTCCATCCGCAACAATGTCGGCACGCAATACAACGAGAGGCAAAAGTCCATCGCCCGGGCACTCATGACCGAGGCCGATGCCATTGTCGCGGTATCGCGAGGCGTGGCCGCCGATGCGGTCAGGATTCTCGATATCGATGAGAGTCGGGTCCACACGATCTACAATCCGAAACCGCTCGCGGAAATCAGACGTTTAGCTCGGCAGGAAGTGACCCATCCATGGTTTTTCGACACGGGACCGCCGGTGATCCTGACGGTACTGCGAGAGGCGCCGCAAAAGGACTGGACGACCCTCGTTACCGCCTTGGGCTACGTGCACCGCGAGCTGCCGGTTCGTCTGGCTATCCTCGGCCGCCTCTCGGCAAGCTATCGGACCCGGATAATGTCGCTTGCCGAACAATTCGGGATGGAAGGAAACATCGCTTTCCTAGGATTCGACGAAAACCCGTTTCGCTACATGCGAAGCGCGGATTTGTTCGTGCTCTCGTCACGGTCCGAAGGGCTGCCGAATGTGCTCATCGAAGCGATGGCCTGCGGAACCCCCGTGGTGAGTACCGATGCGCCCTATGGCCCAGCCGAGATCCTCGAAATGGGGCGGTGGGGACGGCTGGTTCCGGTCGGCGATGCCCCGACTTTCGCGCGGGCGATAATCGAGGCTTTGAATGGAGAAACTGTTCCGGAGGAAGCGTTGTTGCACCGTTCCGAGGACTTCTCCGATCACCGTGCGGTCGCGGCCTATGAATCGTTGTTCGGCTCTCTCATTTCCGGAAGAGCCAGCCCATCGGCCAGCCTTGGGAGCGCATGACCTGACATGGGTCGAAAAACGATATTGCGCACTTTGTTACCGGAGACCCTGTGGGGAGACCGTGTATATGGCCATTACAATTTCCGCCGAAGACTGGGACGATCTCCCGAATCCCCCCCTGTACGGTTCAACGACCATCTATTCGCATTCAAGACGAGCGGCATCGGTTACGATCCTCTGGTTCAGTTCGTCACCGACAAGGAATATGCGAAATTATACATTGCTGCGGTCCTGGGAGAAGAATATATCATTAAGACTTACCGCATATTGAGGAACAAGGACGAATTGAAGAACTATACCCCCGATAGATTTCCTTGTGTGTTGAAACCGACGCATTCGAGCGGTCAGACAGTAATTTGCACGGACTCGGCGACAGACTTGGATCGAGAGGAGCTGAGCAAGTGGTTCGACATCAACTATTATAAGATTTCGAGGGAGCAAAATTACCGTTTTTTGATACCTAAGATTATCGTGGAGGAGTTTTTTTCCGACGATGGCCAAACTGTTCCCAGTGACTACAAGGTATTTTGCATTCATGGCGTTCCCAAGTTCATTCAGGTCGATTCCGATCGCTTTTCAGGCCACACCCGAAATCTGTACGACACATCCTGGACCCGAATCCCGGCGACCTTGCTTTATCCCGGCCGAGACAAGAACGACCGGAGACCAGCATTGCTCGACAAGATGCTCAGTGCGGCACAACGCCTGTCGGCAGCCTTTGCGTTCGTTCGGGTCGATATGTACGCTACTGCAAGAGAAATGCGAGTGGGCGAGCTGACGTTCGTCCCCGGTTCTGCGGGAGAACGGTTGGATCCTCCTGAAGCGGAATTGACTTTGGGAGCATACTTTACACCCCCGACCGCAGTTTAGTGTTCCGGGCGGATCGACAGGAAAACCATCCGTATAGTGTTTCAGGGCGTCGTAACGTTTTCTAACAGGCGGAAAGAGCGTGGACCTGACCGTCGTTTTCGCTTTTCTGGATCGGAAATTCGCGCTCACTCCCAAACTCCGCAAACTTGGGACCGGTTCGTCCGGGGGAGCGAAATTGAAATTATCCGTATTTATTCATCGGCAGTCCATTAAATCGGTCGGTTTTCGAGCGCGCAGGAG
>JAPPHW010000127.1 GCA_028820945.1 Defluviicoccus sp. | reverse complement strand
CTCCCGCCGCGGCGATGGCGGCGAGCAGCCGGCGCGGCGTGATCGGGCACTCGGAAATTTCCACGCCGAGCGGCGCCAGCGCGTCGTTGACCGCGTTGGCGATCGCCGCCGGCGGGCCGATCGCGCCGCCCTCGCCGATCCCCTTCTGGCCGAAGGTGGTGTAGGGCGAGGGGCTCTCCATGTGGTCGACCCGGATCGGCGGGATTTCGGTCGGCCCGGGCAGCAGGTAATCGGCGAGGGTGGGCGCGAGCGGCTGGCCGTCCTCGGCGTAGGGCATCTCCTCGAAGAGCGCCTGGCCGATCCCCTGGCCGGTTCCGCCATGGACCTGTCCGTCGACGATCATCGGATTGACCAGCACGCCGCCGTCCTCGACCACCGCGTAATCCAGAATTTCGACCTCGCCGGTCGCGGTGTCGACCGCGACCACGGCGGCGTGGCTGGCATAGCTGAAGGTGCCGGAATCGCGCGCCGGCTTGTAGCCGCCGACCGCCTCCAGCCCCTGCGGGTCGGCCTCCTGCGTGAGGTCCTGCGGGCGGAGATACCAGGTGCGCCCAACCTCGGCGAGCGTCACGCTGCCCGACGGGCCGGCTACCCGACCGTCCTCCAGCCGCACCGAGGCGGGGTCGACCTGCAACAGGCCGGCGCCGATCTGGCGGATGCGCACGGCGAGCCGCTTGCACGCCTCGGCCACGGCGCCGCCCGCCTGGATCATGCAGCGCGACCCCCAGGTGCCGGTCGAATAGGGGGTGTATGCGGTATCTCCCAGCACCACCCTGACGGCGTCGGTGTCAATGCCGAGCACCTCGTTCGCCACCTGGGCGAGCGTGGTCTCAAGCCCCTGGCCGTGGCTGTGCACGCCGACGCGGAGCTCGAGCCCGCCATCGGGCGTCATCCGCGCCACCGCCTGCTCGAAGCCCGGGATCATCGGGATGCCCCAGCCGGCATAGACCGAGGTGCCGTGCCCGGCCTGTTCGCAGAAGATCGAGAAGCCGAGCCCGACGCGCCGCCCGTCCGGCTCGCCGCGGCCCTGGCGCGCGCGGACCCGGGCCACGTCGATCGCCGCGGCGGCGCGGCGCAGGCACTCGGGATAGTCGCCCGAGTCGTAGTGCCTGGCGGTGATGTTGTCGTAGGGCATCTGCTCGGGCCGGACCAAATTGTCGAGCCGGAGCTCGTGCGGCTCGCGCCCGATCTCGCGGGCGACGGCGTCGATCGCCAGCTCCAGCGCGAGGCAGACGCCGGGCCGCGCCACCCCGCGGAACGGCAGGATCGGCGGCTTGTTCGAGGCGACCGAAAACGTGCGGCAGCGGAAGGTGTCGAACAGATAGGGCCCCGGCAGGATGGCCGCGACCTGGGCCGCCTCCAGGCAGGCCGAGAACGGGTAGGCCGAATAGGCCCCGGCATCGACCGTCGCCTCGGCCTCGAGCCCGAGCAGCTTGCCGTCCGCGTCGGCATAGCCGGTGACGATGTAGTGGTGCTCGCGGCAATTGGCGTTGGCGGTCAAATGCTCGCGCCGGTCCTCCAGCCAGCGCACCGGGCGCTCGAGCCGCCTGGCGAGCCAGGCGACGCAGACCTCCTCGGGGGCGAGGATTCCCTTGTAGCCGAACCCGCCGCCGACGTCGGGCGCGATCACCCGCACGCTCGCATGGTCGAGCCCAAGGCACTCGGCGATTCCGGTGCGGACGATGTGGGGCAGCTGGGCGGCCGACGTCACGGTGAGCTGGCGGAGCCTCGGGTCCCATTCGGCGAACACGCCCCTGCCTTCGATCGGCGCCATGCACTGGCGCGCGGTGCGGACCTCGCGCGTCACCTTGACCGCGGCGCGGGCGGCGACCGCCTCGATGTCGTCCTCGACGACGGTCTCCAGGAAGACGTTGTCGCCCCAGTCCTCGTGGACCAGCGGCGCGTCCGGGTCGCGCGCGGCCAGCATGTCGGAAACCGCCGGCAGGATCTCGAAATCGACCGCGACGCGGTCGGCCATGTCCTCCGCCTCCGCGCGGGTGCCGGCGACGCAGACCGCGATAATCTCGCCCACCTGGCGAACCTTGTCGGACGCCAGCACCGGCTGGGCCGAGGGCTTGAACCCGGGCAGCGCCGAAACCGCGCGGATCGGCTCGACGCCTTCCATGTCGGCATGGGCGAAGACGCGCGGCCGGATGTCGTCCGGGATGTCGATCGCCCCGATCCGGGCGTGCGCGACGGGGCTCCGGACGAAGGCCGCCTCGAGCTGTCCGGCGAGGCCGAAATCGCCGACGAAGCGGCCGCGGCCCCGCATCAGGCGGTCGTCCTCCTTGCGGGCGATGGACGCGCCCACCCCCTGATTTGCCATGCCCCGCCTTCCCCGAGCCGCTATGGTGCGCGCCGGTCTTATAGCACAGGGCGCCTCGCGGCGCGGGAGAGAGGCGATGGCGAAGACGGTCGGAATCGTTGGGCTGGGCCGGATGGGCTCGGCGATGGCGAAGAACCTGATCGGGGCCGGTTTTGGGGTGGTCGGGCGCGACACCGACCCGGCCCGCGCCGACGCGCTCGCGGCGATGGGCGGCAAGGTGGCCGACAGCCCCCGCGCGGTGGCCGAGGCGGCGGACTGCGTGATGACCTCGCTCCCCAGCATCGCGGCGTTCGAGGCGGTGACCGCGGGCGCCGACGGCATCGCGGCCGCCGACAAGCCCGGGCTGGTCGCCTTCGACACCTCGACGCTCCCCATCGCGGTCAAGGAGGCGGGGCGGGCCGCGCTGGCGGAGACGGGGAAAATCCTGCTCGACACGCCGTTGAGCGGCACCGGCAAGCAGGCCGTGACGCGGGACCTCGTGGTCTATGCGAGCGGCGACACGGCGGCCATCGCCGGGCTAACAGACGTGTTCGAAGGGTTCTCGCGCGCCCAGTACGACCTCGGCGAGTTCGGCAACGGCAGCCGGATGAAGTTCGTCGCCAACCTGCTGGTCGCGATCCACAACGTCGCCGCCGGCGAGGCCTTCGCGCTCGGCCTCAAGGCGGGGCTCGACCCGGAGCGGATCTACGAGGTGATCGCCAACAGCGCCGCCACCTCGCGCATCTTCGAGGTACGCGGCCCGCAGATGGTTGCCGGCGAGTACGCGCAAGCCTCCGCGACGATCGACATGTTCCGCAAGGACCTCGAAATCATCGGCGACTTCGCCGCCGAAGTCGGCTGCGCCGCCCCCCTCCTCGCCGCCTCGGGCCCGATCTACCACGCTGCATGGGCCCAGGGCCGGGCAATGGAGGACGCGGGGAGCGTGTGCGCGGTGCTGGAGGGGCTGGCGGGGGTGGAGCGGTAGCTTGTATATTATTGTATTATATCTTAACTGAAAACCGGAGCGGAAATCCGATGTGGCAACTCAATTTCAACGCTGCGGTTTAGCCAATCATCAATTCCGCATAGCTAGGCAAGAATTGATACACTTTACTGAATCGTTCGATATCTTCTTCGCCAATACCAATAGGCTTCCCTGCAACATTGTCGTGCGACGGCATTAACCTCTCCAAATACAAACGCTCACGCCTAGTCAAAACGGGAACATCAATGTTGAACGGGTCACCGTCAAAATCAATAACAAGATACTCCGCTCCACTTTCCTTCACGCGCTTTAGATTGCACATTTGTAGCGCGCCGCCTATATGAACACCTAGGGTAGCCATCTTATGGCCGTCAGCATAAACAAACTTGAAGCACGGTAGCGCATCGATACCTGTTCTGCCTGAAATTCCTTCTCGAAACGCTAAGGCAAGAATGTCCAACGCTCTCAAGTGTAACTCACTATTGGCAAAATCGCTGGCAGACCACGATTGTTTCCAAAGAAGTCCAGCCACTTCCTTGTAGTATTCGTAATTGTCGCTATTTCCCTTCGATTGTCGAGAGGGTTCTACATCAACGGTTACAAGGATGAAAGATCCAATAGACAAGTGATTGGCACAGCTCCTTACGTCTTCTATCATATCGCGGGAAAGGCGATAATCGTAGTCCAGCCATACGATATGCCGCTCGTCGGCATTCAAGCAAGGCACGTAGTCTCCAATCTCCATGATCTCGATATCTACATTTTTAAAGGGACGATTAAACTTGACACGCTTCTTGATGTCTTCGTCACGTTCCACAGAAACCAATTTTGTGATACCTAGATACTTGTGAAATAATACATGATCGATAAAATGGATCGATCCCATTCCGGTGTAGCGAAATGATTCAACAGGCACACCACATCCCGCAAGTCGTCGAAAAAAATCCAACAAAATCCGTCGTTCAACTTGCTTCGCGGGGCGTAAATCGTAGGCCACGCTAAGGTAGCTTTTTGAACTGTCTGCACTCATTGGTCAGCCTCATTATCCAGAAAATAGTTAAGGGCATGAAGACCAACCTTGCCCGCAGCCAAACGCAAATTTCCAATGGCTCTCCTTGCCCTCTCTATATCTTTAGTGTCTGTCCGAAACTGGACCGATGTCGTTTTCGTTTTTTGACTTATCCTTTTGACTGTACTGAATCGACGTGGTGTGTCCCCAAACAACTTATTGACTGGCGCCGGAAGTAATGCTTCCTGAAGCGTTTTGTCCTTTACTTCTAGATCATCGGTATTTTCAGAAGAAACCGGTACGCTTGCGTATCGTTTGTCCAAAAAACTAATGACCGGTCGCGAGTCGGCAATCATGCGTTCCTTTATCGCTTGGAATACTTCCGACTCGGCATTCACTCCACGCTTTGTCGTGGTCCAAGGCAACGCCTCGGGATCTGTAGACATGAACAGAGCTATCCCGATAAAGCCTCTATGCTTAGGTTGAAATATTGGAAGTGATACCCCCCATCCAGTTAAACTTGTTCTATCAGCAAAAACTACAATTCGTCCATTGCATATAATGTACCACCCGGCGGTACCACCCCGCCAATCGTCACCGTCCAAGCTTTGAAGCCCAGCTACCAGTGTGACTTCCACGTTTCCTATATTCTCCTTGGTTAAGGACGTGGATACCTCTGCTGAATTCGCTATCGGCATCGTTACTGGCGGTATTTCATTATTGTTAAATCGAACTATCACAAACTTTTTTAAGAACAGTGAGTATGATTCCCCGATCGCCTTGGTCAAATTACTTTCGAAAGTTCCGCTTCGAATTCTGTTTTTAGTTTCTTGCGTCAATTTTTTAATGGTTATTTCCGTGCCGCATTCTGTTTCATCGGCAGCCATATCAATCGTTTCAATAGGAAAGCGCCATACATCGGGCGAAGATTCAAAATCATCTATGTTCATTATGACTTTAAACCCCGATTGCAATGTCTTAGATCTAACTTCTATCAAACGGCCAATCTTCAACACTGCCCGCTTCAGGCCAATACCATAAACACTTAAGTGAGAATCCGTTGGTTTGTCGTGTGCCCCAAATCGAAAGGGAATTATATACGAAAGTCACAGAAATCGCTTGAATGATTCGACCCGATTGCTTACATTATAGTCACCAAGGAGAGGGGCGCACGATGGGTCAGAAAGCACCGGGAAAGAGCCACAGGAAGGGCATCAGCCTCAAGAAGCTGATGGCGATGTTCCCCAATGACGAGGCCGCGCGGGTCTGGTTCGAGAAGAAGATTTGGCCGGACGGCCCCTACTGCCCGCGCTGCGGATCGGTCAACATCCAGCATCCGACGAAGCACCGGACGATGACGCACCGCTGCCGGGATTGCCCGAAGCGGAGCGATTTCAGCCTCAAGACCGGGAACCTGATGGAAGGGTCGAAGCTGGGCTACCAGACTTGGGCGATTGCGGTCTATCTGGTGACGACGAGCCTGAAAGGCGTTTCGTCGATGAAGCTGCACCGGGATCTGGAAATCACCCAGAAATCGGCGTGGCATCTGGCGCACCGCATCCGCAAGGCGATGGCGGATGGCGCGGTACTGCCCTTCTCCGGCCCGGTGGAGGCTGATGAGACCTATCTGGGCGGCAAGCGCAAGAACATGCCGAACCGGAAGCGGAAGGAACTGACGGGGCGCGGCGCGGTCGGGAAAACCGCCGTGGTCGGGACGAAGGACCGCGAGACCAATCAGGTTGCCGCCCAGACCGTCGCCCGGACGGACGCGCCGCATGTCGCCGGGTTCGTGGCGACGAAGGCCCGGACGGGCGCGAAGGTCTACACCGATGACGCCGCCGCCTACAACGCGCTCGATCCTTGGTACGACCATGAGAGCGTGAACCACAGCGCCAACGAGTATGTCCGGGGCGCGGCGCACACCAACGGGATGGAATCCTTCTGGTCCATGTTGAAGCGGGGCTATCAGGGCACCTTCCACCACTTCTCCCCGAAGCACACCGATCGCTATGTCGCGGAGTTCGCCGGGCGTCACAACATGCGGGACGCCGATACCGCCGATCAGATGGGAATCATCGCCGCGGACATGGTGGGCAAGCGGCTCCGGTATCGCGATCTGACGGGCTGATCCCATGCTTCGCGCGGTCGAGCTATGCGCCGGGGCGGGCGGTCTGTCCTTGGGCTTGGAGCGAGCCCGGATTCACCCTGTCGCCCTGATCGACAACGATCCCCACGCTTGCGCCACCCTTCGCGTGAACCGGCCCCGGTGGAACACCATCGAGGCCGATCTTCAATCCTTCGACCTGTCGCCGTGGGCCGGGGTCGATTTGCTGTCCGGCGGTCTCCCCTGCCCGCCGTATTCGCTCGCCGGGAAACAGCACGGCGAGGCGGACGAACGGGACTTGTTCCCGGCCATGCTGCGGATCGTCGAGACAGTCCAGCCCCGCGCCGTCCTGATCGAGAACGTGCGCGGCCTGATGCAGGCGAAATTCGAGCCTGTCCGCGAGCGGGTCGACTCGGACCTGCGGGCGATGGGGTTCGATCCCTATTGGGCGATGCTGAACGCCGCCGACTATTCGACCCCGCAGAACCGTTCCCGCGTGTTCCTGATCGCCACCAAGCGCGGCGAGACAGGCGAACTCGTGTGGCCGTTCCCGACGATGGGCGCGGCCCCGACAGTCGGCGAGACCTTGGGCGACCTGATGGCTGCGGACGGCTGGCACGGGGCGGAGGAATGGGCCGCGAAGGCGAACCGCGTGGCCCCCACCATCGTCGGCGGTTCCAAGAAGCACGGCGGCCCCGATCTCGGTCCTACGCGCGCGCGCGAGGAATGGGCGGCTCTCGGGGTTGACGGCCTCGGGATAGCCGACTCACCCCCCCCAAGGATTCAACGGCGTTCCCCGGCTCACGGCGCGCATGGTCGCCCGTATTCAGGGCTTCCCCGACGATTGGTCGTTCTATGGCGGTAAGACCCACCAATGCCGCCAGATCGGTAACGCGCTGCCGCCGCCGCTGGCCGGAGCGGTCGCCAAGACGCTGGCGACATGCCTGCGCTGACAGGCAAGAAGGGCATCCGTGCGTTCCTGCTGGCCCGCGTAGGCCAGATCGTGACCACAGAACAGATACGCGAGGCGAGCGGCGGACAAGGCCAGTACGGCCGGCGGCTGCGGGAACTTCGCGATGAAGAGGGCTGGCCGATCCAGTCGCACAACGACTCGGCGGAACTCAAGCCCGGCGAGTATCGACTCTTGACCTGGCCCCCGGACAAGCCGCCGCCCAGGTTCGCCCGCAACGTGAGCGCGGCGACCCGCGCCAGAGTCTTGGAGCGCAACGGCTATACCTGCCGCATGTGCGGGATCGGCGCGGGCGATGCCGACGACCGCACCGGACGGCCCGCCCGGCTCCATATCGGGCATATCGTGGACAAGTCGCTTGAGGGCGACGACGACGAAGGGAACCTGCGGGCGCTCTGTAGCATCTGCAATCAGGGCGCCAAGAACATCACGCCGGAACCGCCGAGTCATGCGTGGCTGCTGGCGCAGGTGCGCCGCGCGCGAGAGGACGATCAACGGGAGATTCTGTCATGGCTGGAAAAGAAGTTCGGAAGAAGCGGCTGACGCCGCCGCGCACCGTCCGGGTGAAGCCTCACAGCTACCAGCCGAAGAAGGCGGAGCTGGAGGAAGAATTCACCATCGACGCCACGCCGGACGAACTGGCGACCGCGATCCTCCAGCCCGTCAAGATCGTCGAGGACTCAGACGCTTAGGCGGGGCCGGTGACTTTCGTATATAATCCCCAATCGAAACACCTGTTCTCTGGCGTGCTTGATGTCAATCCCACCACAATTGTCACGAATGGTAAAGCAATCATCCTTAATATCAATCGTGACGAATTTACTCAGTTCCACCTGTAGCGTTTCATTGCCAAAGTTCTTCACTAGGTTTTCCAAATCAATACTTTCGTGTCGAATCAATGAGTCAATCGCGTTATCAATTAAGTCGAGAACAGCGTCCTCCAATCGGATGTCACGGATCAGCATCTCAACAAAGAAGCGTTTTGCTGGTGACGCATCGACGAATTCTGTCATAGTCCTGTCCTTAAGTAGGAAAAGCGTCAGCTAATCTACTACAAATGATGTCGGTGTTCTCATGTAAGATATCGCCAACTACAAAATTTAAGCCTTGAGTGACTGCGGCGATAGCTCCGGAGCCGCTTCCCGCAAATGGGTCTACATACATCATTCCGGACTTGGCACTAATCGTCATGATCCTTTCAAACAGCGCTATTGGTAATTCGTTCGCCCTTCTATGCTTTCTGTTTCGATGTCTCACTGGACTGAGATCGTCCCAAATGTCACTTAAGTTAATCCCAGATTGTTCTACTATCTTTCGATAGCCGCCATAATCGCGTACTAAAGAGCCGCAATCTCGACATCGGAGGGGTTCTAACTTCGGTCTGAAAAAGTGTTGCGGCGATCCTTTGCTAAAGTACAATAGTGCGTAATGAGCAGGATACAGCCGATCACCACGGACAAAAGAATTCTTCATCGAAACAGTTATCCAATGGCGAAACGACAACTGATCTTCAACATATGCGCCTATTCTAAGCGCCCATATAGGCAGATGGTAAATAAACATAGCACCGCCAGGCTTTAGCCGGCTTTATTCTTGATGGTCAGGTGAGATAGTGGCGAGCGTGACGTAAC
>JAPPHW010000052.1 GCA_028820945.1 Defluviicoccus sp. | reverse complement strand
GCGATGCGGGCGAAGGACATCATGACGACCCGGGTTGTGACGGTGGGTCCGGACGAGCCGGTGACCGGGATCGCGCGGACGCTGACCGAGCACCATATCAGCGCGGTCCCGGTGGTCGGCGAGGACGGCGCGCTGCTCGGCATCGTGAGCGAGGGGGATCTGCTGCGCCGCCCGGAGGTCGGCACCGAGAAGCCGGCCGGGTCGTGGTGGCTCAATCTGTGGCGCGACCCGTCCGACCTGGCCGACGACTTCACCAAGGCGCACGGCAGGACGGCGCGCGACGTGATGACCGCGCCGGTGATCTCTCTGGGGCCCGAGGCGCCGCTGTCGGAGATCGCCGAGACGCTGGAGCGCAACCACATCAAGCGGGTGACGATCGTCGACGGCGGCAAGGTGGTGGGTCTGATCAGCCGGGCCAACATCATCCGCCAGATCGCCGCGGCGGGTTCGGTGACGATCGCCGCCGACGCGGACGACGAGGCGATCAGGAAGGCGGTCGACCGGGCGCTGTCGGAGCAGCCCTGGGCGAGCTACGGCACCACCAGCGTGACGGTGAAGGAGGGAAGGGTGGAGTTCTGGGGGGTGGTCGGCTCGGACTCCGAGCGCGCCGCGACCAAGGTGCTCGCCGAGGAAATCGACGGCGTCAAGGACATCGCCGACCACAGGGCGCTCAGATCGAGGGTGAAGACGGTCGTGCCGTAACGCGCCGCTTGATCCGGCGGCCGGGAGCGGGCTTGATCGCGCCTCCACCTGAAGGAGGGGCGGGCCGATGACAGCCGAAATCGAAATCTACAACCCCGACGCGCTCGGCGCGCCGCTCGGGCAATACACCCATGTAACGCGGGTGAAGGCATCGGAATATCTGTTCATCGCCGGCATGCTGTCCGCCGACCCGGAGGGCAACATCGTCGGCGAACGCGACTTCGACGCGCAATGCACGCAGGTCTTCGCCAACATCCGGGCGGCGCTGGAATCGGCGGGCGCGGGCTGGGGCAACGTGGTCCAGTTCACCACCTACATGGTGCATTCCCAGTCGATCCCGGAGTTCATGAAATTTCGCCTGCGCGAATTCCCCGCGATGTTCCCCGACGGCAGGTACCCGCCGAACACGCTCCTCCTCGTCGACCGACTGGTGCAGGAGCCCTTCCTGATCGAGGTGCAGACCGTCGCGGCGGTTTGACCGGGAGAGGCGGACCGCCGCTTTCGGTCTTCCCGGACGTCACGGCGCCCGGCGGGACCGCCGCTCGTCCGGTCGTCGGCGTCGATGCCGTTCCACGCGAATTCAACGAGACTGGATCCGCGCGACCAGGTTCGTCAGAGCCGTAAGTACTGCACCGTTCTTTTCCGAGTTCGACAGAAACGGCGCTCTCGACATTTCGAGTTGCAGCCAGGACATTTCGGCCGAATGGTGGCGCGTGATGTAGCCGCCGCTGAACGGGTCGTTGATGGTGACGTGGGGGCCGATCGTCTCCTCGAAACAGGATTTCAGCGTCTCGACCCAGTCCCGGGGACAGGTTCCCTCGCCGTAGCCCAGGCAGATCCGGGGCCGCTCCCTGCCGGCGTCCGGCCCGACCGGAGGACCCTCGGCCGCCATGGTATGGCAATCGATGGCGAGCCGCAGACCCGGTTCCGCCGCCAGCTCGCTCAGGCGGCGGTGATAGGGCCGGTGGTAGCGGTCGATCAGCCGTTCGGCGACTGCGTCCGGCAGCGACTCGCGCCAGACCGGGACGTTCCAGCAAGTGTGGGTCTTGATCACGCCGTCGCGCCGCCTGTCGTTCGCGGACCGGTTCATGTCGACGATCGCGCGGGCGATGTTCGTCGTGTGGAACGCCGCGACGGAGGATTCGAGGTCGTAGATCTCGGCCGCGCCCCCGTCGCCGTCCTCGACGATCTCGCGCTCGGTGAGGACGCAGTACGGTTCGGCCTCCGGCGGGACGGTCAGCCCGGCATGCGGCACCGACAACAGGAGCGGCAGGCTCATTTCCCCGGACCCGCGGCGGCGCCGTCGCGTCTCGGGTCCGCAACGCCGATGAATTCGACCGGCCTCTGCTGGCGGACGACCATCTGTACGCATCCCATGTAGAAGCTGTAGGCCTCCCGGGGGACGATCTCGAACCCGCGCCTGCGCAGCCTGGCGGGAATGTCGTCCCGGATTCTCGAAGCCTCCAGCGACACCTTGCCGTCCAGCGAACAGTGGATGCGCGGCGCTTCCACCGCGGCGAAGGGGGTGGAGTTCCTGAGCCGCAGCAGGACTTGCAGGATCGACGGGGCGATCCGCTCGCTCCCCGGCGATCCGATCGCCAGCCATGGCCTGCGCCCGCGAAAGACGATGGAAGGCGCGACGCTGGCCCAAGGAACCGCGTTCGGCCGCAGGTAGTAAGGGTGCGACGGGTCGCTGTACTCGAAGGCGTTCATGTAGTTGTTGTAGAGAAACCCGAGATCCGGAGACGCGCTGCACGATCCGTAGACGCCCTCGATGGACTGGGTCAGGGCGACGACATTGCCCGCCTCGTCCATGACGGACAGATGCGTGGTCTCGCCCTGACTCTGGATCCTCCTGCCGATCCGCCGGGCGACTCGCTGGGCGTACTCGGTGCGCAACATTTCCTGGGCCGAGACCTGGGAATAGAAGTTGGGGTCGTAGGGCCGGTCCTGCCTGTCGAGCGCCGCCCGGCGGATGATCTCCGCGAGGTAGGCAGCACCGAGCGGCGTATCGGGATCGGCGGCCCGGCCGGAAAGGTTCTGGTAGACGTTGAGCATCTCGACCAGCGTCCGCCCCGCGCCGGGCGGCGGCATGGTGAAAATGCGGTTGCCGTCGAACCGGCCGGTCAGAGGGCGCCGCTCGATCGGATTGGGGATCTGGGCCAGATCGTCCCTCTGGATCAGCCCGTCATTGGCTTCCATGTCCCGATGGATCAGCTCGGCGGTTTCGCCGAGATAGAATTCTTCCATGCCCTGACGCGCGATGCGTTCGAGCGTCCGTGCCAGGACCGGCTGGCGAAACGTCCGGCCGGGCCGGTAGGGCCTGCCCTCGTCGAGGAAGAACCGCCCCGCGGTCCCCTCGCGGAGATTGCGTCGCTCGCGCTGGGTCAGCGCGTGCTGCAGGACGCTGACCGGATAGCCCTCCAGGGCCAGCTCGATGGCCGGCTCGAAGACCTTCTCCCAACCGAGCCGGCCATGGGTCGCCAAGGCATAGTGGTAGGTCGCGAGCGCGCTCGGCACCGTCGACGCCCGATAGCCGCGCCGCACCTCGCTCCGCCGGTCGGAGAACGCTTCGGAAACCGCCCGATTCGGCGCCCGGGACGAGCCGTCGAGGGAAAACGTGCGCCGGGGATCCGCAGTGTGGACGAGCATCATGGTCTGTCCGCCGATACCCGACGCGGCGGGCTCGCAGACGCCCAGCGCGAGCGCCGCGGCAACGGCGGCATCGACCGCGTTGCCGCCCTCCTCGAGCATCCGGACGCCGGCGCGCGTGGCGAAATGGTGCTGGGTCGCGACCATTCCCTTTCTGGAAACGCCGACCCGTTGGGGCTCGACGATCGCCTCTTTCGCGGGTCCCTTCCGGGCTCGCGCTGTCGTACCGGCGCTGGCGGCGCTCATTTCTTTCGCTCCCGCCCGGACTCGCTCAGGAAGGCGGCCAGCAGCAACGCACGCTGCACCAGGCTGACGCGCTGCACCGCCTCCGCGGCCGTACCCCGATCCCGGCAGACCGGGCCCAACCCGCAGACGCAGCCTACTCTCGCCGGAACCAGCCCCGCCACCGATGGCCATGCCGAGGAGTGATGGCCGACGGGGAGCTCAAGATCCCGGCACACCGCTTCCAACGCTCTAGCCAAGCGCATGCCCGCGGCGCGTTCCTTCATCGGGGGTCGGTCGGAGAGCATGGTCAGCTTCCACGTTCTGCCCCGCTTCCCCAGGATTTCCCGCATCCGACGTTCGACCCGTTCGGCGTCCTCGGCGTTGAAATAGGTCACCATCACCGTCGCGGAGACCCGGTGCGGCGCCATCATGGGGTGTTTTTCCGGGGCGATATCCAGGACTTCGACGGCGAGGCGCGTCTTCGACGACGTCATCTCCGTCATCTCGTCCAGCTTCTTCCAGGTCCAGCGAAGCACCGGAACCCTCCGCCCGCGCTGGCCTGGACGAATCGGCTCTCCTTCCACGTCGAGGCGGTAGCGCCGCGACCCGCGCCGGTTGGTCACCAGGTCGCCGGCATCCTGCACCGGGCTCAGGACGATGACGCGCCTGGCCCTGGACGCGGCCTCCCGGATGAGCTGCGCGCTGTGCAGCGCGCTCCGGCCTTCGTCGGTGTAAAGCAGCACGGCGAGCGGCGTCCGTCTGAGCCTGCGCACCCGGCGCAGGGCGCGCAGCGCGAACTCGAGAATCGTCAGCGACCCGCGCGATGTGCCGATCCCTTCGCCGTAAACCCATTCGGGATCCCGCCGATAGGGCTGCGCCGCGACCGCGGTGTCGACCGGCGTGTCCAGATTGGCGATGAGCAAGGTGCCGCCGTCGGACCATGCGGGAGTCGACCAGGTCCAGACTTCGGGGCCGTCCGTCAGCTCGTCGACCGGTTGCAACCCGAGCCCTTCGAGCATTTGAGCCGCCTTGCCCACGGCCTGTTCGATCCCCACCGGATCGTTGGTGCTGCTCGACAGCTGCACCCAGTCGCGCAGCTGTCTCTCGATCCTTTCCCGGTTCTGCGTGACGTATTGCAGGATCCGGCCGCCGACGTCCTTCGGTCCCGCTTCCAGCGGCGATACGTTGGGCACGCCGAAATAGCGCGCCGTCGCGACGTCCACCAGCCGGTTCACGAACTGGGTGAAGTCCAGACCGGCATATGCCGCGCCGACCAGATAGGAGCCGTGCTCTCCGAGGCTCGGCAGCGAGTTGGCTTCGAGGACGAAGAGCCGTCCCGCGTCGTCGAGCCGCATGTCGATCCTGGCGCAGTCGCTCAGACCCAGCACGTTGAAGGTCTGGATCGCGATTTCCTTCGCCCTTTCCGTCAATTCGGCGCCGATCGGCGCGGGGCAGATCGGGCGGATCTCGCGCCCGCTGCGTCCGGTCTTGTCCTCGTAGGTGTAGATCTGCGCGCCCTCGCCGAAATGGAGCATCACGGGCTCGAACGCTTCCACCGGATCGTTGCCGAGGACGCCGACGTTGATTTCGCGGCCGGTGATGTACTGCTCGGCGAGGACCGGCTGGTGGAACTCGTTGAATATGACGCTCGCCGCTTCGCGCAGGCTGTCCTCGTCGTCCACCACCTTGAGCCCGAAGGAAACGGCCTCGTTCTTGGGCTTGACGATCATCGGATAGGCCAGGTCGGGCGGAAGCTCCGCCTCCGGCGTGTCGAGCACGGCAAAGTCGGGGGTGGGCACGTTGCGCTGCCTCAGCAGCATCTTGGTCACCACCTTGTCGAGCGCGAGCGAATGTCCGAGCGGGCCCGATCCGACATAGGGGATGCCGACCATCTCCAGGATGCTCGGCACGTGAGTGTAGCGGGCCTGGCCCTGGAGCCCGTAGGAGACGTTGAACACCATGCCGGGGCGCTCGCCCTTGATGACTTGCGGCATGAAATCCTCCAGCCGGTCGACCAGATCCTTGTCCGCCTCCATCGAAACGACCTGGTGCCCGCCCTGCTTCAACGCGTCGGTGAGCCGCCTTATGGTTCGAAGGCCGATCCGCTCGCGGTTCGGCATGCCGAACAGGTTGATGACGTTCCTGCTGTCCCGGTTGTAGACGACGGCAATCTTCATGGTCCTGGTTCCGCGTGGTTGGTGTCGGGCCGGCGCTAGATCAGCCCCGCAAGCAGTGTGGCGATGCCGAGAAAGCTGAAGAACCCGGCGACGTCGGTGATGGTGGTCAGCACGATGGAGGACGATTGCGCCGGGTCCTGCCCGAGCGTGGTCAGCAGGATCGGGATCGCCGCCCCGGCAATGCCGGCGATCGCCATGGAGAGCACCATCGATGCGGCGATGATGTAGGCGAGGCCTTCCGAGCCGCTCCACAGATAAACCCCGACGGCCGTGGTCAGCGCCACCGCCAGCCCGTTCAACAGCCCGACATTGGCTTCCTTGGAGACCACCCGGAACCATTGCGAGGCGCGGATTTCGCGGAGCGCGAGGCCGCGCATCGTGACGGCGAGCGCCTGGGCGCCGGTGTTCCCGGACTGTCCCGCCACGACGGGGAGCAGGACCGCGAGCGCGGTGTATTGGGCGATGGTGCTTTCGAACAGCCCAACCACGGCGGCCGCGACGAATGCGGTCACCAGGTTGATTTCCAGCCAGGGCAGGCGCTTGCGCACGGCGAAGGGCACCGTCGATGTCGCCCGCTCGTCCCGGCTCACGCCTACCATGGTCTGCATGCCGAGGCTCGCCCGTTCCAGCTCGGCCTCGACCACCGAGGCATGGCGGATTGCACCCAGCAACCGGCCCTCGGCGTCCACCACCGCGAGGTCCGCCAGAGGGTTCTTGTCCAGGAACTCTCCGACTTCCTCGGACGTCGCCATCGGGTCGACGGCGGCAGCGACAGGCTGGACCAGGTCGCCGACCCTTTCTTCCGGCTCGGCCAATGCGATGGCCTGCATGTCCAGCCAGCCGGCGAGGCGATTGTCGGGATCGACGACGAAACACCCGGTTCGGCCGGGCTTTCGGTCCTGCCGCAGACGCGCGCGGATATCGGCGACGGTGCCGGCTTGCCGGAACAGGTGGACCCTCGTGTCCATCATCGCTCCGGCCCGGTCCGGCGGGTATTGCAGCAGCGAGCGCACCTCCCTCGCGGTCCGGTCGTCCACGAGCTCCAGCAACTCTTCGCGTTCGCCGTGGTCGAATGCGGCAAGCAGCCGCGCGAGCCGGCCCGGATCGAGGCTTCGCATCGTCTCCGCCGCCACCGCCGGGGACAGCTCCGCCAAGAGTCGCCTGCCGATGTCGGGGGAAATGCGCTCCCACACCGACAGCATCGCGGCGACCGGTTGGCGTTCGAGAACCGCCACTTGCTCGGAAGTTTCCAGCGGTTCGAACGCGTCTATCGCCGCCGCCGGATAGCGCGAGAAGAACTCGCTCTCCAGCCGGCGTTCGGTCTCGGAGATCTCGTTCTCTTCGTTGCCGGCCATGGTCCTGCTCCCGTCGAGAGAGTGTCAGTCGCGCCGCTCGTCATTCGTCCTGCCGAGCACAAGATTCGACGTCGTTCCCCAGAACAGCTCCGCGAGATCGAACGCCAATTCTCCCAGAGCCTGTTTCTGCGCCAATCGGCCCTGCCCCGAGATCGCGCCGAACAGGCTCTTGCGCCGCACCACGCCGAGGAACACGCCCCGGTGGTCGGTCACCGGCAGCACGTCGAACCGGTCCCATCCCTCGGCGAGGCTCGCCTGGCGCAACCCCGTGCGCGCCCGAAGGGCAACGGGCTCCAACAGCTCGACGGCGCCGATGAGGCGCCCGGCGTCCTGGAGCACGCATTCGCGCGCGTCCACCACGCCAACGAGGCGTTGGCTTTCGTCGAGCACGTAGAGATACTTGCGGAGCGACGCCGGGGCCCGGCGCGCGATCTCGATAGCTTCTCCGATGCGCGTGTCCGCGCGGACCGTCACCACGTCGGGATCGAGGAGGGAACCCACGCTTCCCGCCGGAAAGCGCAGCGCGAGACGCAACGGCGCCGCCGATTTTGCCGGCAGCGCCTTCAACAATGCCGCCCGGGCAGCGGTGTCGAGCCGCAGCAGCAGAGGGGTCGCCAACGCGGTTCGAACACGCGAGACCAGCGCCGCCGCCTCTTCCGGCGGGAGACGGGCGAGCCAGTCCGCGGCAGCGTGCGGGGTCATGGCTTGCAACAGCGCCGCCCCGGAGGCGGCCGGCATGTCGGCGAGGGCCTCTCCGACGCTGTCCGGATCCGCGTGCTCCAGGATACGAGCGGCATCGGCGGGAAATTCTTCGACGAACCGGGACGCGATCGGGCCGAGCACGTCAGCTTTCCGGGTCGAGCAGGATCGAGGCCTGTTCGTTGAACAGCCGCGCCGGGACCATGGTGCGTCCCTGCTCGGTGTCGAGCACCACGGCCGAGCCGGTGATTTCCAGGATCTCGCCCTCGAACCTGTCCACCGCCACGCGCTGACCCACGCGGTAGCTCCGGCGCACCTGTTGCGCGGCGATCAGGTTGCCGGCCACGCCTCCGGCGCCGATGCCGAAGGCGACGGCCGCGCCGCCCAGAAATACCGCGGTCGCTATCGTGACCACGTTGACCAGCAGGGCGACGTCGATCCCGATCTGGCTCGCCGCGATGATGCCGGCGAAGACGAGGACCACGATCCGCGCCAAGCGCCCCAGGAGATCCGCGTTCGAAAGCCCCGCCGAGCGTGCCGCCGCGGCGGTCCCGCTGGAAACCAGGCCGCTCGCTACGTAGACCGCGAACACCGCCAGCGACCACACCAGCAGCAGGGGCAGGTAATGCAAGACCTGACCGAAGATATCGACCAGCCCCGGCAGACCGAGCAATCTGGATACCGCGGCGAGGAAGAACACGACGACCACCCAATACGCCGTATGGGCAAGCACCCGGGAGATCGGCCAGCGAAGCTCGACTTGCGATTGCCCGATGCGGTCGCGCGCGGCGTAGAACATGCGGTCCAGCCCGGTGCCGAAGCGGACGATCGCCGCCCGGATCGCGGTCGCGAGCAGCCAGCCGACCAGCAGAAGCAACAGGGCACCGACGATGCCGGGTACGACGGAAGCGACCCCCTCCACCAGCTCCCGGTAAGTGTTGTCCAGCGCAGCGAGCCAGATCTCGTAGGTCGTCTGCGGGGCGGATCGGTCGGTTCCCTGCGCCATCGGCTTTCCTGCGAGACAACGGTCCGCGAGCGCGGCGGAACGGAGGACGCCTCCTGGCCGACCCGCATCTCGTCGGAAACCTCCGCACCGCCATCATGGGTCGTCGCCCGAACGCTGTCGAGCATGTCCGTCGAACCGCAGCGGAATATCCCGCGCAGGGGTGTCCCGCGCGAATTCCGCCCCTACAGCGGCACCACGAGCAGTGTGTCGACGCTGCGCGAGTCGCAGACGACGATGCGCTCGGCGAATTTGAGGGTGCCGTCCGCCTCGACGATGCGGTCGAGATAGCGG
>JAPPHW010000277.1 GCA_028820945.1 Defluviicoccus sp. | reverse complement strand
GGCTTGAGCGCCTCGCCGTCCCGGATCAGCTCGAACCCGCGCGGCGCCTCGGAGAGCGGCAGGACGTGGCTGCGGACCGGCGCGATATCGACGGTTCCCGCCGCGAGAAGCTCGGTCGCGCGCTGCCAGGTCTGCCAGATCAGGCGCCCGTGGATGTTCTGCATCGCGGGGCACTTGAGCAGCCACCAGGTGAAATCGACCGGAATCGCGGAAGGCGGCGCGCCGACCAGCCGGAAATCGCCGCCCTTGGCGAGCGCCTGGAAGACCGCGTTGAGGCCGGCCTCGGTGCCGGAGAACTCGATCCCGACATCGACCCCCGCCCCGCCGGTCATGTCGGCCGCCACGGCCGCGAGGTCCTCGGCGCCGGCATCGACCGCCCGGTCGGCCCCCATCGTTTCCGCCGCGCGGAGCCGGAGCGGGTTGATGTCGCAGGCGATTATCCGGAGAGCGCCGAGCGCGCGGGCCACCGCGACCGTCATCAGGCCGATCGGGCCGCAGCCGTTCACCAGCACCGTCAAGCCGGAAACCCCGGCGCCGGCGAGGCAGGCATGGACGGCGATCCCGAACGGTTCCAGCATGGCCGCCGTCTCGTGCGGCAGGTCGGGCGGATTCACCCAGGCGATGGACGCCGGGACCGTAACGTATTCGGCGAAGGCGCCGTCGATGTCGATGCCCGGATAGCGGGTGTCCTCGCAGAGATGGGCGCGCCCCAGCCGGCAGGACCGGCAGCGGCCGCAAAAGATGTGGCTTTCGAGGCTCACCCGGTCGCCGACGGCGAGCCCGTCCACGCCCGGCCCGATGGCTTCGACGGTGCCCGAGACCTCGTGCCCGAGCACGCGGGGCAGCACCATGCGGCGGGCCATGCGGGGCGCCCAGTTGTAGATCTGCATGTCGGTGCCGCAGATCCCGGCGGCGCCCACCCGGATCGATATTTCGCCGGGTCCGGGGTCGCGCGGTTCGATCTCGCGAAGCGCAATTCCCCCGATTTCGGGCGCGATTTTCTGAAGGCTCAGCAACGGTCTCTACAGGTGATAGATGTCGATCGGCCCTTCGAGCCGGTCGTCGATAAAGACGATCTTCTTGCGCGCGATCCTGAGCGCGCCGTCGACCCGCCGGAACGAGAAATCGTAGAGGCTGCCCCGGGTGGCCGCGCCCTTCTTGCCGTAGACGTGGACGATGCAGTTCGCCGAGGCCTCGACCGTGTCTCCCTCCGCGCTTTCGACCAGGATATTGCCGATCAGATGCACGGTGCGGTCGAGCGGGACCGACGCGTAGGAGTCCCGCGATTCGATCCGGAACACCCGGTCCTCGAGCCCGCCCCGGTTCCTGAGATAGATCAGGTTGAGCTGGGTCTCCGGATCGGTGGTGGTCTCTTCCTCGTTCGCCCAGGCGGGAACCCAGTAGACGGCATCCTCGGTGTAAAGGTCGATCCACTCGTCCCAGCGCCGCCGGTCGAGCAGCATGGCCTCGCGGTTTATGAGGGCGGCGACCTCGCGCTCCAGACCGGCGTCGATGCCGTCGGCGCTCATTGGGCGCCGTCTTCCATGCGGTCGCGCCATGCGCGGTAGAAGCCGTGGAACAGCCCTTCATGATCCCAGTCGGGGCAGCACGCGGACGGCTCGAAGCCGAGTTTGCGGGCGTCCTCGTCGGGTCCGCTCACGAGATCGGACAGGCCGCGCGTCATGTCGTTCCAGCGGCTGAGACGTCCGAGCGAGCCGTCCTGCACGGCTTCGAGCGCCGCGATATCGTCCGACGTGGCCATGCCGGCGGTGAGGTAGAAATCCTCGAATTTCCTGAGCCGCGCGGCCCGCGCCGCCTTGCTCTCCCCCTTCGGCGCGATGCAATAGACGGTCACCTCCGCCAGATCGGGCGAGATCGGCTTCATCAGCCGGATCTGGGTGGACGGGTTGTCCATCAGCATGACGTTGGGGAACAAGTACAGATTGCGGCCCCGGTTGAGGATCCAGTCGGCCTCCACAGGATCGAGATTCTCCTCCAGCCAGTCTTTCGATTCGTAAATTGGGCGGACATGCGGCGTGGTGTGCAGGGCCCAGATCGACATATGGCCGTTGCCGAGATCGTAGGCGCCGGTCGGCACGTTGCCCTTGATGCGGCCCGCTTCGGTCTGCCGCATGCCGACCGTGGCATCCCGGGTCTCGCGGTTGGCGATCGTGGAGGCGAACACGCGGTGGACGGTGGCGACGTGATAGCCGTCGACGCTGTTCTCCGCCTGCAGCTTCCAGTTGCCGCGGATCATGTAGGTCGACGATCCCGGCACGACCTCCAGCCCGTTCCGCGCCTGGTTCGCGAGGAGGTCGATCCAGCGGGCGGCCGCGCCGAGATGATCCTCCAGAGGCGGCACATCGGCGGTCAGGCTGCCGAAGACGAACCCCTTGTAGGACTCAAGGGCCCCGATGCGGCGCAGGTTGAAGCGCTCTCGCGAAAATCCGGGCTCGGAGAAACCGCCTTCCTCGTTCTTGATCCTGATGCAGCGCCCGCCGAGATCGTAGGCCCAGCCGTGGAAGCGGCAGGTCAGCGCGCGCGCACTCCCCTGCCTGAAGGGCGTCAGCAACGCGCCGCGATGCGAGCACGCGTTGATGAAGCAGCCGAGCGAACCGTCCTTTTGACGCATCACGAAGACCGGCTGGCGGCCGATCTCGGTCGCGAAGTAATCGCCCGGGTTTTCCACCTGCCCTTCGTGGCAGAGGAAGACCCATCCACCCTCGAAGATACGCTCGATCTCGGCTTCGAACACGGCCTCGTCGGTATAGATCGACCGGTCGACCCTGAACACGCCCTCGTCGACCCTGTCGTCGACCAGGTCGCGGAAACTTCCCGGATAGGCGGCTCCGTCCATCGTGTCCTCCATCCGTTGGTGCACTGTATTTATCAAAGCTCGACGGAACGGTGAAGGCGATCCGGCCTGCCGGTTATCCAAGCAAGTCGCAGGCGAGCTTGGCGGCCGCGACATCCTCGATCGCGATGCCGACCGAATCGTAGATCGCCGTCGCACCGTCCGGAACCGTCTTCGTGCCGGCGAAGACCTCGCCGACCTCGGCGAATATCTCGCATCCGGAGCCGCGAACGTTCCCCGCCTGGTCGCGTGCGGCGTCGTAGGATTCAACGACCACAGTATTCGCCATCGCCGCGTCGTCGAGCTCGCGCCCGTCCCTGCCGTTCCATCCGACCGAGGCCACGAAGGCGCCGGATTTCAGCCATTCGCCCTTCAGGATGGGCTCCGTGGCGGACGTGGTGCAGGCCACGATGTCCGCATCGCGCACCGCGGCCTCGGCGTCGGCCACGAAGACCGCGCCTATTTCTTCCGCCGCGGCACGTCCGGAAGCCTCGGTCCGTGCCCACAGCCGGAGTTCGCCGAGCGGCCTGACCGCCGCCAGCGCGTTCGCATGGGCGCGCGCCTGGATGCCGCTCCCCATTATCGTGACCGCTTCGGGATTCGGAACCGACAGCCTGCGCGCGGCGGCGGCCGATCCCGCCGCCGTTCTCATCTCGGTGATCAGGCGCCCGTCGAGAACCGCCACCGGCGAGCCGGTCTCCCGGTCGAAGACCAGAATTACCGCCTGATGGGTCGGAATTTCGGTGCCGGCGTTCCCGTGGTAGAGGGTGACGACCTTGACCGCCATGGCATCGCCGATGGCCGGCATCGCGCCGATGAACGCATCCTGCCCCGGGACCGGCAGCATCTGGCGCACCGGCTGCACCACCTCGCCGGCGGAGAACGAGATCATCGCCTGTTCGATCGTGTCGATCAGCGCCGGCCACTCGAGGACGCCGGCAATCTCGGCTTCGCTGTAGAAGGGCAGCGTTTCCAGACCCCTGTGCGCCATTTCGGTTCCTCCAGCGTCTCCCGGCTGCATCTCGCTCAGACGAACGGGTCGGGGCAAGGCAGGCCGAGCGCCACCGCGCCCTGGATCGCGCCGGCGATGTCCCAGGTAAGCGCGATGTGGCGCGCGACCGCGTTGGCGTCGCGCCAGGCGCGGTTAACCGGATCGCCGGCGGCGAGCCCGCGTCCGCCCAGGATGGGGAGCAGGCGCTCGATCGCCCGGCAGCAGGCTCTCGCCGCGAAGGCGTTGTCGCGGCGGTAGCGCACCCGTTCCTCAACGGCCGGAAACGAGCCGGCTTCGCCCCAGGCGACGATCTCGCGCCGGTTGCGGTCGACCAGCGCATGGGCCGCATCGATCTCGGCCATCGACTCGGCGATCCTCAACTGAATGCTCTGCTGGTTGGCGAGCGGCGCCCCCGTCGCCTGGCTGATTGGGCGCAACGAACCGGTCAGGTGCTCGACCGCGCCCCGCGCCGCGCCGATCGCTACGCCGACCAGATTGAAACTGAACACGGCCATCTGCGGCAGCCGGTAGAGGTAGCCCGGATTGACCGCGCAACCCGGCCCCTCTCCCGCGCACAGCGCCGCGAACCGCGCGACCCTGCGGTCGGGAACGAAGGCACCCACCACCGCGATGTCGTTGCTGCCCGTCCCCGCGAGCCCGGTGGCGTTCCAGGTATCGACGATCCGGCAATCGTCCAGCGGCACGACCATGTAGTGGGGCGCTTCCACCGAACCGTCGTCCGCGGGAAGGTTGGCCACCAGGATCGCCCATTTGCAATAGTCGACGCCGCTGGAGAACGGCCAGAGTCCCGATATCCGATATCCGCCGCTCGTGCGCTCCACGGAGATCTCGGAACCCGCGAAGGAAGTGGCGACACAGGTCTCCGGGTCGCCGCCCCAGACCTCCTCCTGCGCCTCGCCAGGCATCATGCCCAGCAGCCAGCCGTGGCATGCGAGCAGGCCGGCCACCCAGGCGCTCGACGGGCAGGCGCGGGCGAGCTCCATCGACATTTCGGTCTGGATCCCGAACGGCATCTCCAGCCCGCCGAAGCCGCGCGGCTGCATCACCCGGTAGAACCCGGCCTTCAGAAAGGCGTCATGGGTCTCGGGAAGCAGCTTGCGGTTGGCCTCCGTCTCTCCGGCGCGTTCCCGCAATTCGGGAATCATCGCCCGCGCGGCTTCGAGGATCGTGTCCGGACCGACGGCGTCTGTCATCGCGCGGTCCGACGCCTAGCAGGTGTAGTTGAGCCCGAGCCGGCCGCCGTCGGCGTAGACGGTCTCGCCTGTGATGTAGCTCGCCTTGTCGCTCGCGAGGAAAGCGACGATGTCGGCGATCTCGCGAGGGGTTCCCATGCGCTTGAGCGGAGTCCGCGACATCGCCACCTGCATCGCCTCGGGGTCCTCGTTGACCGCCGCCATCATGGCCGTGTCGATCGACCCGGGGCCGACCGCGTTGACCCGGATGCCGTGGGGCGCGAGCGCGAGCGCGCTTGCCTTGGTCAGCTGCATGACGCCGCCCTTGGAGGCGCAATAGGCGGCGATGGTGGGGATCGCGACCTGGGCGTTGACCGACGACATGTTGACGATGGCCCCCCGGATGCCGGCGGCGACCATGGACTTCGCCGCGCGCTGGGTGGCGAGAAACGTGCCGACGAGGTTTACGTCGATCACCGAGGCGAACTGTTCGAGCGAGGTCTCGAGGAAATCGCACGGAATGGCGATGCCCGCGCAGTTCACCAGGATGGAGAGCGGTCCGATCTCGCCATCGATGCGATCGAACATCGACGAGACCCGTTCGGCATCCCCCATGTCGCAGGTCATCGCGACGGTATCGCCGCCGAGCCGTCCGGCCGCTTCCTTGACGCCGGCCTCGTCGATGTCCGCGAGGACGATCCTTGCCCCGTCCTCCGCGATCGCTTCCGCGCAGGCGTAGCCGATTCCCCGCGCGCCGCCGGTAATCAGGGCCGTTCGCCGATCGTTCATCCGTGCGTCCTTCTTTCGATGTCGTCCGTCAGACCGCCTTCGCGATCTGGTTGGCGGCGAATGCCAGCTTGTAGAGCCGCGACTTGACAGGAGCCAGCCGGTCCCTCGCCGGCTCGGAGACGGGCAGCGGCAAATCCTCTTCCTGCCCGCCCGCGAGCAACTCGGCCATCGCCCGGCCGAACACGGTTCCGGGCGCGATGCCCCGGCCGTTATAGCCGATGGGCGTGTAGAGCCCGTCCGCCAGGCGGTGAATCCGCGGCAGGTGGTCGGGCGTCATGGCGATCTGCCCGAACCATGCCTTCTCGAACTCGACAAGCCCGAGGGAAGGAAAGACGCTCCGGAGACGACGCTCGGCCCAGCGCCGCGACAAGCCTTTCTCGCCGCCGAACACGCGGCCCATGGAACCGACGATCAACCGGTCGAACGCGTCGCGGCGCACCGAGAACATGATCGGCGCGGTATCCCACAACCCCTGCCGCTCCGGCAGAACGGAGCCCACGCGTTCGCCGAGCGGAACGGTCGCCACCTGGAAATAATGGATAATCGTGAAGGTCTGCCTGAGCCCCGGCCAGAGATCGTCGCTATAGGCGTTGGTCCCGAGCACCACGGCCCGCGCGGAAACCCGGCCCCGGTCGGTCTCGACGATCCACTTCCCGCCGTCGCGGCGGAGTCCGCGCGCGGTCACGCCAGTCGATATGTGCGCTCCGGCACCAAGCGCCGCGCGCGCGAGCCCCCTGACATAGCCCATCGGGTTGATCGTGCCCGCGCGGCGGTCGAGCAGTCCGCCGCGATAGGCGTCGCTGCCGATCTTCTCCGCCGCCTCCGGCCGGGACAGGAGTTCCACCGGCGCGCCGAGCTCCCGCCATTCTTCCGCCCGGCGTTCGAGGTCCCGGAAGCCGCGCGGCGAATGGGCGGCATGGATGGTGCCGCTTCGCGTGAGCTCGCAGCGAATCTGGTGCCGCTCGATCAGCGACATCACGTAACCGGGCCCCTCCCCCAGCACCTTCGTCAGCACCGCTCCTTTTTTCTCGCCAAGACGGGCGCGTACCTCCCGCGGCGGCAGCCAGACGCCGGCGTTGAGCAAACCCACATTGCGCCCGGAGCCGCCGTGCCCGATCCGCCGGGCCTCCAGCACGTGACACTCGAGTCCCCGCTCGGCGGCGTGCAGCGCGGTCGACAGTCCGGTGAAGCCTCCGCCGACGATCGCCACGTCGGCTTCGACATCGCTGTCCATGGGCGAGTCGAAATCCGCCTCGTCGGCGGTGACGTCCCAGAGCGAGATCGCCGCCGTGTCCGACATCGCGCCTAGACGTGGGCAGCCGGCGAGAACAGGTTGGGCTGGTTGTTCTTCGCGATACTGGTTTTCCGGGTCGGCGGCGGGGTGTTGCGGCTCTTGCCGATGAAACGCGGGACGCCGGAAGTGAAACAGGCCGCGATCGCCGGGAAGTCGCCGTTCTTGATCGAGCCCAGCGCATCGTCCTTGGAGCAGCCGAGCGGGTTGTCGAGCACCAGAACGTCGGCCTCCAGCCCCGGCTTCAGGAAGCCGGTGTCGAGACGGTAGACCTTGGCGACATTGCCGGTCGCCGCCGCGATGATCATCTCGGCCGGATACTCGGACAGGCAGGAAAGCTCGCACACGGACTTGATCATGCCAAGCGGCATCACCCCGGTCCCGGTCGGTGTGTCCGTGGCGATCAGGAACCGGTCGTACTGATCCGCCTCGACCGCGAGGTCGAGACACAACAGCGCGGTCCGGATGTTGCCCGCCTGGCAGATCTGCAGCGCGATCTCGGTCTCGTTGACGATGGGCGCGAAATCCTCGTCCGGCATCGCCACCGGCCCGCCGTTGATATGGAACGAGACATCGGGGCGCATGTCCATCAGGTGCTTGCCGATGATGGCCGAGGAATCGGGGATCGACGCGCCGCCGGTGTGGCAGTTGACGATCATGCCGGCCGCCTGCGCCATCTTCACATAGGGCGTGTACTCGAACGGCGACTGGAACTTTCCGAACCCCGCCTTGGCGAGCCAGATGCCCTTGTCCGCCATCTCGTCGAAGTCTTCGGCCGTAAGCCCGGGCTCCAGGATCACCGCGCCGGCATGCACCCTCATCCCGCCCGGCCGGTAGTTGTCGAAGCATTTCTTGGCGGCGATGGCGAGCGCCTTCACCCCCTCCGGATCGCTCGGCCGTCCGGGCACGTGCACCTCGCAGGCGGTGATCGAGGTGGTGGTCCCGCCGTGGAGGTAGCTCTCGAGGAAACCCACCGTCTTCTGGCGCGGGGTGTAGTCGCCGAAGGTGTTGTGCACCTGGGAGTCGATCATGCCCGGCATCGCGGTCATGCCGCCGGCATCGAGCACCACGTCGCAATCCTCGATCCTCGACGCCTCGACGGTGCCCACCGCCTCGATCGTCCCGTCCTTCATCAGGATCGAATCGCCCTCGGCGAGCGGTTCCCGCCAGTCGCCGGTGACGATGGTGGCCAGGTTGACGATTGCGGTCTTCATGCTTCCCTCCCCGATACGGCCGGTCAGACCAGCCCGTCCTCGCCCTTGGCGTCTTCCTTCGCGAGCCCGCCGACGCGGTGGTTGAGCCGGCCGCGATTGGCGACGCAGCAGATTATCGCGATCTCGTCCGGCAGCGGCGCGTCGGGCACCATGACGCTCATCCCGTCATAGTGCGACCGGACGTAGAGCGCGTCCTTGTGGGCGAGCGGGATGTCGATCGCTTCGCCCGGATGGGCGCGCTTGGTGAAGGACGAAATCCAGGCCTGCCCGCCGCCGACCGCGTCCCGCATCGCGTTGCCGTAGACCGTGGTCAGCATCGCGACCCCGTGCTCCTGCTCGCCGTCGGTCCCGATCAGCGCGGCCTTGCCGTAGCTGTCCGGCGTGTAGGGACCGAGCGCCTCGACCGCCATACCGGAGATTTTCTCGCCTATCTCGGTCGAGGCGTCGATCAGCTCGCCGAGGTCTTCGACATAGCCCCGCCCGGCGAGCGGGTTCTTGACCACCGCGGCCACGGCCACCTTCTTCAGCGGCTCGTTCGCCTCGCGGCCCATCTCGCTCATCGTCTCGTCGATGGCGGTGAACAGCTTCCGGATATGCATCTCTTCCCCCTGCCCCGCTACGCGCGGCGATCTTAGGCGCCGGACGCGCCTCAGGGAACCGCGCGCGTCCCTCGATACGGCGCTGGCGCGCCTACTCGGGATGAGGGGAAAGGAGAAAGGCCCTCATCCTGAGTAGCCCGCCGCAGGCGGGCGTATCGAAGGACGGCCGCTGGCGTTCGGATGCGGATTTCGGCACACTCGCGCGCATGACCGGCCGCGCCACCAACCCGCTGTTCAACGACAACCGGATGAAACTCGGCATCATCGCGATGAACTGCAGCCACGGCTCGACCATCACCACCGCCGAGA
>JAPPHW010000301.1 GCA_028820945.1 Defluviicoccus sp. | reverse complement strand
CAGGCGATCGCGCTGACCAAGAACACATCGCTCGCCGTGGTCGCTCCCGGCATCGCCGAGGCGCTGTTCGCCACCGCGCTCGGCCTGATCGCCGCGATCCCGGCGGTGATCGGCTACAACAAGCTCAACAACGACATCTCGCGCTACGCGGCCCGGCTCGAATCCTTCTCGGGCGAGTTTTCCGCCATCCTGTCGCGCCAGGCCGACGCGAAGGATTGACCGGTGGCGATTCCCATCGGCAACGGCTCCGCAACGCGTCAGTCGCGGCGCGCCGCCCGGTACCGCCCGATGAGCGAGATCAACGTGACGCCGTTCGTCGACGTGATGCTGGTTCTTCTGGTGGTCTTTATGATCACCGCGCCGCTGCTCACCGTCGGCGTACCGGTGGACCTGCCCAAGACCGCCGCGTCCCGCATGGTCGGTCAGGACGAGCCCTTGGTGATCACGGTGCGCTCCGACGGCAAGGTCTACATCCAGGACACCGAGATCGAACTGCCGCGGCTGATCCCGCGTCTGGAGGCGATCACCGAGAACAAGAAGGACACGCGGATCTTCGTGCGCGGCGACAAGGCTGTTGCCTACGGCGTGGTGATGCGGGTCATGGGTTCGGTCAACCTGGCGGGATTCGAACGCGTCGCCCTGATCACCCAGATGCCGCAGGGCGACGAGGCCGAATCCCCGGGCCGCGCGGAGCCTTGACCGTTGCGCGCCGGAATAACGCTCTCCACCGGGCTTCACGCGGGGGTGCTGGCGTTCGCCGTGCTGGGATTGCCTGCGCTTTTCGATCCGCCGCCGCCCGTCGAGGCGGTCATCGCCGTGACCGTCGTCGCCGAAACGGCCGAGATCGAACCGGAGGCGAAGCCGCCCGCCGTCGAGAAGCCCGAACCCGAGCCGCCCAAGCCGGCTCCGAAGAAGGCGCTCCCGCCCGTGCCTCCGCCGCCTCCTCCGGAGCCGGAACCGTTGCCGAAACCCGAGCCCGAGCGCGAACCCCAGCCCCCGCCGGCGCCGAAGCCGGAACCCAAGCCCGAACCGAAACCGGAGCCCGTACCCGAACCCAAGCCGGAGCCCAAGCCCAAGCCCAAGCCCAAGCCGAACCTGAAGCCCAAGCCCAAGCCGAAACCCAGGAACGTCGAAAAACCGCCGCCGCCGCAGGCGAAACCCAAACCGGTCCGGCCCCAGCTCGCCAGGGCTGTCCCAGTGCCGAAGCGCAAGCCAAAACCGCCGCCCGATGCGTTCGACACGCTCCTCCGGGACCTGGAGCGCCAGCGCAAGACCGCACCGCCCAAGCCGCGCCGCGAGCAGGTCCGGCCGTCGCCGCGTGCAGCGCCGCGTCCGCAGAACGACTTGCGCCAGAGACGTCTGATATCCGACCTGGTACGGCAGATTCGCGAGCAGGTTTGGAAGTGCTGGAACCCTCCCATCGGTATCAAGGATGCCCACAAGATCAAGGTCGAGATCGGGATTCGACTGAACCCCGACGGGACGCTGATCGGCAGCCCCAGAATTGTCGACAAAGGCAGGTTATCCTCCGACCCTGTCTTTCGCGCTTACGCGGAAAGCGCCCTCCGGGCGCTGAAGAATCCGCGCTGTCAACCGCTTCGGCTGCCGCTGGCCTCTTACGAGACCTGGCGCGCGATTTCGTTCAATTTCGACACCAGGGAGTTGCTGAGATGAAGAACTCTCGTTTCCGTGGACCGGCGTGCGCGATCCTCCTCGCCGCATTGGCGTTTTCCTTCTCGACGGCGGTGGGGCTACCGGCCAGCGCCCAGTTGAAGGTGGACATCACACGCGGCCAGGTCGAGCCGCTGCCGATCGCGATCCCCGATTTCCAGGGCTCCGATGCGAGGAGCGCGGATTACGGCAGGCGGGTCACCGAAGTCATCGCCGCCGATCTCGCGCGCTCGGGACTGTTTCGCCCCATCGACAAGCAGGCATTCATCCAGTCTCCCGCCGACATCGGGATCCAGCCGCGCTTCGGAGACTGGCGGCTGATCAACGCCCAGGCGCTGGTCAACGGCCGGGCGGCGGTCTCGCCGGATGGCCGGCTCACGGTCGAGTTCAGGCTGTGGGATGTCTTTGCCCAGCAGCAGATGATCGGTACGCGCTTCCGCACGGCGCCGGACAACTGGCGCGTGGTCGCGCACCGCATCGCCGACAAGATCTACCAGCGCATAACCGGGGAAAGCGGCTATTTCGATACCCGTGTCGTCTACATCTCGGAGACCGGGCCTGCCGAGCGCCGGATCAAGCGGCTCGCCATCATGGACCAGGACGGCGCAAATCACCGTTACCTGACCGGTGGCGAACACCTCGTGCTGACCCCGAGGTTCTCGCCGACGGAGCAGGCGATCACCTTCCTCTCCTTCGTCAACAACCAGCCGCGGGTCTATCTCTACCACATCGACACCGGCCAGCAGGAAGTCCTCGGCGACTTTCCCGGTATGACGTTCGCGCCCCGCTTCTCCCCCGACGGCGCCACGGTGGTCATGAGCATGGCGCGCAACGGAAATTCCGAGATTTACGCGATGGATCTCCGGACCCGGAAGGTGCGCCGGCTCACCAACCACCCCGCGATCGACACCTCGCCCTCGGTTTCGCCGGACGGCAAGCGGCTGGTGTTCAACTCGGACCGGAGCGGCCAACAGCAGATCTACGTGCTGGACATGGACCAGGGCAACGCGCGGCGCATGAGCTTCGGCGAGGGACGTTACGCTACGCCCGTGTGGTCGCCTCGCGGCGACCTGATCGCCTTTACCAAGATCAATCGCGGCCAGTTCTCGATCGGCGTGATGCGCCCCGACGGCACGGGCGAGCGCATACTGGTTACCGACTTCCTGGTCGAGGCGCCGACCTGGGCGCCGAACGGCCGGGTTCTGATGTATTTCCGCCAGCCGCGCGCGCGGCCCGGACAGAAAAAACCGGGACCCAGGCTCTATTCGATCGACCTGACCGGGCACAACGAGCGCGAAATCGCCACGCCGCTCGACGCATCCGACCCGGCTTGGTCGCCGCTGAAGCGCTAGGTCTAAGGATCGTTGCAGGGCGCTGCGACCGGTTCTCAGGCGTTTGTTGAATTCCACCCGGTCGGGCGTCATATTGCGCCCGTCGAACAGCGCCCCGTCGAACAGCGGCGGGCGCCTGACTCTCGAAGGAGCATCCATATGCGGTTCAGGATTCTCGCGGTCGCCGTCGCCGCGGCCATGATGTGGGGGTGCAGTTCGACTCCGGACGAACAGTCGTCCACATCGACGACCGGGGATTCCGGCGCGCCGACGACATCCACGGCGGCGGGCAACCAGGGGGTAACGTCGTCGGAGCTTTCGTCAGAGCCCGCCATACCGCCCGGCTCGTCGGATGATTTCGTCGTCAATGTCGGGGACCGCGTCCATTTCGGCTTCGACCGGTTCGACCTGACCAACGAGGCGCGCGGCATCCTGGAAGCGCAGGCGAAGTGGCTCGAGCGGCACGGCTCGATCGCGGTCACCGTCGCCGGCCATGCCGACGAACGGGGAACGCGGGAATACAATCTGGCGCTCGGCGAGCGCCGTGCGATCGGCGTGCGCAACTACCTGATCGCGCTCGGCATCGACCCGAGCCGGGTCCGGACGGTCAGCTACGGCAAGGAACGTCCCGTCGACCCTGGGTCGACCGAAGAGGCCTGGGCGAAGAACCGGCGCGGCGTTACGCAGATCGACGAATCGACGCTGAGCCTGTCCAACTGATCCGGTCTCCGGCCAGCGCCGAAAATTCGCCATAATCCGGATCCATTCTGGGTCGCGTCCGATGGCCCGGGCGGTCGTCCGGACGGAGGGGTTAGGGCGCGATGAAACAATTCCAGGCGAGGCTGCCGGTCCCGATTTTCATGCTGGTTGCGCTCGGGATCGCGGCCGTTCCCGTGCCCGCGGCGGGTCAGTCGACGGAATACTACGAGCTTACCGAGAGGCTGGAACGGCTACAGCGCGAGGTCCAGACGCTGCAGCGATCCGTCTCCCGCGGCGCGCCATCGGGACGAGCCGCGGACTCCGCGGCCAGCGCCGAAGTGCGGCTGACCGAATTCGAGGCGCTGCTGCGCGGTCTCGAACGGAGGATCGAAACCCTCGAGAACGAGAGACGCCGTGACGCGGAACGGGTCGAGAAGCTCGCTTCCGGTTTCGAACTCCGGTTGCGGGCGCTCGAACGCGGAGCGCCGGTGTCCGCGGCTGCCGACGCGTCCGGGGAGTCCGGAACGCAGGACGCGTCGATTATCGGCGGAACCACGGCGCCCGATGCCCCGCCCCGCCCCCTCGGGACCCTGAAGCTGGATAGTGCCGTGGCGGCGGCCCCGCCGGCCCCCGTCCTTCCCGCCGGTACCGCCAAGGAACAATACGACTACGCGCTTTCCCTGACCCTCAAGGAGGCGGACTATGCCAAGGCCGGGGCCGCGTTCCGCATCTTCATCGACAAACACCCGAAGCACGCGTTGACCGGTAACGCCTATTTCTGGCTCGGTCGGACATATCTCGTGCGCAAGGACTACCGGAACGCCTCCTTCGCGTTCGCCGACGGCTACAGGAAGTTTCCCCGCGGGCCCAAGGCGCCCGACACTCTCTACAATCTCGGGGTCTCTCTCCGCCAACTCGGCAAGAAGCAGGAGGCATGCACCGCTCTGGCTCGCCTGCTCGACAGGTTTCCCCAAATCAATCCGACACTGAAGAGGCGCGTTTCGAGGGAGCGGAAGCGCCTCGAATGCGGCTAGCCCCGGATGGATGCGGCCGACGATGAAGCGCTGGACGGCGCGGCGTTCGCACGCCTGATCGAACCCCTCGGCCCCTTCGAACCCAACTTGTCCCTCGCGGTCGCCGTATCCGGCGGACCGGACAGCCGCGCCCTCGCGCTGCTGGCCGCGCCCTGGGCGGGGGAGCGCGGCGGGACCGTCGCCGCGCTGGTCGTGGATCACGGGCTGAGCGAAGGATCGGTCGGGGCGGTAAGCCGTACCCTGGAGTGGCTTGCCGCACACGGAATCGCCGGTGTCCGGCTGAGCTGGGAGGGTCCCAAGCCGACAACCGGGGTACAGGCGGCGGCGCGGGAGGCACGGTACCGGCTGCTCGGCCAATGGTGCGCGGACAACGGCGTTCTCCATCTCATGACCGCGCATCACCGGGACGATCAAGCCGAGACCGTACTCCTCCGCCTTGCCGCGGGAAGCGGTCTGGACGGGCTCGCCGCCATGCCGAGCGTCCAGGAGACTTCGTGGGGCCGCATTCTCCGTCCTCTGCTCGGGGTAAGCGGGCCGCGCTTGCGGGCAACGCTCGCCTCGCTCGGGCAAGGCTGGGTAGAGGATCCCGCCAACGTCGACCCGGCATTCGCCCGCGCTCGGCTGCGGCGCTCGGCCGGCGTGCTCGCGCGGGAGGGGCTGACGCCCGCTCGTCTCGGCGCGACCGCGAGCCGGATCGGCGCCGCGCGCGAAGCCCTCGAGGGCGAAACCGCTGCCCTGCTGGCGCGCTCGGTATCGGTCTTTCCCGCCGGCTATGCCGTGGTGGACAGGACGGCGCTTGCGGACGCACCGCCGGATCTCTCCCGGCGCGCGCTTGAGCGGATCCTCGGCTGTATCGGCGGCCGCCTCTACGCGCCCCGGCGCGCCAGGCTCGCGCGGCTCCTCGGCAGCCTGCGTGGGACCGGCGCCATGGAGGCTCGCACGCTTGCCGGTTGCGCCGTCAGACCGTCGGACGAAGCGATCCTGTTCGTCCGCGAGGCGGGAGCGATCCGGGGAACGAAACCCGCGGTTCCCGGCGGCGAGACGCTGTGGGACGGCCGGTTCCGGATTTCCTTCTCACGCGCCGCGGCGGGCCCGGGCGGGTTGCATCTGCGCGCGCTGGGCGCGGCGGGCTGGCGCAGCGTGCGCGGCGATGCGAAATGCGGGTTCGCGATGCCGGACGGGGCGCGTCGCGCCCTCCCAGCGGTATACGATGACGAGGGCTTGCGCGAAGTGCCCCATCTCTCCTGGCGCCGGAACCCGGCGGCGGGAGGGGACCCCGTCGTCGCCAGCGCGGCGTTCGCCCCCGCGAAGCCGCTTGCAGCGACCGAATTTGCGGTTGTTTAATGCGACTGCCACATTATTTATTCACTCTGTCTGCTCGCTGGACGATCCGCGTCTGCACCATTCGGGAACCGGGGCTTGAGTAATTTCGGACGCAATCTCGCGCTTTGGGTGATTATCGGACTTCTGCTGGTTGCGCTGTTCAACCTGTTCCAGCAGCCGTCGAACCGCGGTGCCGGCGAAGGCATCGCCTTCTCCGAGTTCCTCGCGCAGGTCGAGAACGGCCAGGTTAAGGAAGTCACCATCAAGGGGCACGAGATCTCGGGCTTTTACGGGGACGAACGGTCCTTCAAGACCTACGCGCCGGACGATCCCCAGCTTGTCGAACGGCTCAGGTCGCGCGGCGTGACGATCAATGCCCTGCCCGTCGACGACGGCACGCCGTCGCTGTTCCAGATCCTGATTTCCTGGTTCCCGATGCTGCTGCTGATCGGCGTCTGGATATTCTTCATGCGGCAGATGCAGTCTGGCGGCGGAAAGGCGATGGGCTTCGGCAAGTCCCGCGCGCGGCTGCTCACCGAGCGCCTCGGCCGGATCACGTTCGAGGACGTCGCCGGGATCGACGAGGCCAAGCAGGAGCTCGAAGAGGTCGTCGACTTCCTCAAGGACCCGCAAAAGTTCCAGCGCCTCGGCGGCAAGATCCCCAAGGGCGTTCTCCTGGTCGGACCGCCCGGAACCGGCAAGACATTGCTTGCGCGCGCCATCGCCGGCGAGGCGAACGTGCCGTTCTTCACGATCTCCGGCTCCGACTTCGTGGAGATGTTCGTCGGCGTCGGCGCGAGCCGGGTGCGCGACATGTTCGAGCAGGGTAAGAAGAATGCGCCCTGCATCATCTTCATCGATGAGATCGACGCGGTCGGCCGGCATCGCGGCGCCGGGCTCGGCGGCGGCAACGACGAGCGCGAGCAGACGCTCAACCAGCTTCTCGTCGAGATGGACGGGTTCGAGGCGAACGAGGGGGTGATCCTGATCGCGGCGACCAACCGCCCCGACGTGCTCGATCCGGCACTGCTCCGTCCCGGCCGGTTCGACCGGCAGGTCGTCGTCCCCAACCCGGACGTGTTGGGACGCGAGCAGATTCTCAAGGTTCATATGCGGAAGGTGCCGCTGGCGCCCGACGTGGATGCGCGGATCATCGCGCGCGGCACTCCGGGGTTCTCCGGCGCCGACCTCGCCAACCTGGTAAACGAGGCGGCGCTGCTGTCGGCTCGCAAGAACAAGCGCCTCGTCACCATGGCCGAGTTCGAGGAGGCGAAGGACAAGGTCATGATGGGCGCCGAGCGGCGCAGCATGGTGATGTCCGAGGACGAGAAGCGTCTGACCGCCTATCACGAGGCGGGGCATGCGTTGGTCGCGCTGCACGTGCCGAAACACGATCCGCTGCACAAGGTCACCATCATCCCGCGCGGCCGCGCAATGGGCGTAACCATGTCGCTGCCCGAGTCGGACAAGTACAGCTATTCCAAGGTCGAGCTCGAATCCCGCCTCGCGATGGCGTTCGGTGGGCGCGTCGCCGAGGAGCTGGTGTTCGGACCCGAGAACGTGACCACCGGGGCCGGCGACGATATCCGCAAGGCCACCGACTGGGCGCGGCGCATGGTCACCGAGTTCGGCTTCAGCGACAAGCTCGGCCCGCTGCGCTATTCCGACAACGAGGAAGAGGTTTTCCTCGGCCATTCGGTGACCCAGCGCAAGAACGTCTCCGACGCCACCGCGCGGATCATCGACGAGGAGATCCGCACGCTGATCGACCGCGCCGAGGCGACCGCGCGCCGGGTCCTGACGGAGAACCGCGAGGGACTCGACGGGGTCGCCGAAGCGCTGCTCGAGTTCGAGACGCTGAGCGGGGAAGAGGTTCAGGCGGTCCTGGAAGGCGGGTCGGTGGTACGTCCGTCCGAAGAGGAGTACCGGGCCGAGGCAGGCCGCCGATCGAGCGTGCCTAGTTCCGGCGGCGCGAAGACCCGCGACGAGGGCGACGAACCGGACGCCGGGATGGAACCGGAACCCCAGCCCGGATCGTGACCGCGCACGCTTCGCCGTCGCCCTTCACCGTCGAATCGAGCCCCGGCCTGCCCCGGGGCTTTCGCTTGCCGCCCGATCCGGCGGGCTGCGTGAGCCTGGTGCCGACCGGGCTCCTGTTCGGCCAGGCCGCAGCGCATGCGGTCGGGGCCGGAACGGCGAGGCCGCTGGCCGGCGGGCCGGTCGCCTTTTCCTCCTGCGTGGCGCTGCTCATGGACGGGCGGAGGCTGGTGCGGGCGGGGCCGGCTCCGCTCGCCGAGATCGAGGATTGGGCGGCCGGTGAAGACGCCGCGCTCGGCGCCGAGATCGCCGACCGGCTGGAGAAGATCGTCCGGCCCCGACCGCCATTCGCCGGGCTTTCGCTCGACCGGCCGCGGCTGATCGGGATCGTGAACGTGACGCCGGACAGCTTTTCCGACGGCGGCGACAGATTCGCGACCGAGGATGCGGTAGCCGCCGGGCGGCGGCTGGCCGAGGCCGGCGCCGATCTGATCGACGTCGGCGGGGAATCGACGCGTCCGGGCGCGACGCCCGTGACAGCGGCGATCGAGTGCGACCGCGCGATGCCGGTGATCGGGGCGCTGGCGGCCGACGGGATCCGGGTGTCCGTCGATACCCGCCGCGCCGAAATCATGTCCGCCGCGCTCGACGCGGGGGCGGTCGCGGTCAACGACGTAAGCGCTCTTTCCTTCGACGAGGCTTCCCTGCAAACCGTGGCCTCGCGAGGCGCGGGCGCGATCCTGATGCACATGCGGGGCGCGCCCGAGACGATGCAGGACGCGCCGGCCTATACGGATGGGCCCTACGAGGTGTTTCGCTTCCTCGACACGCGGGTCGCGGCGGCCGTCGGCGCGGGTATCGCGAGGGGCTCGCTGGCGGTCGATCCCGGAATCGGGTTCGGCAAGGACGACGAGCACAATTCGGCGATCCTGGCCGAGATCGGCCTGCTGCACGCAACCGGCTGCCCGGTGGTGCTCGGGGCCTCGCGCAAGAGCTTCATCGGCCGGATTTCGGCGGGCGAGCCCCCCAAGGCCCGGTTGCCCGGTTCGATCGCGTCCGCATCCGCGGCCGCGCTTCAGGGCGTCCAGTTGTTCCGGGTTCACGACGTCGCCGAAACCCGCCAGGCACTGGCCGTTCTTGCGCGGATCGGAGGGCTCGGCGTAATTTGAGCTCGGGTTCTTCCGATCCGCGCGGCTCCTACCGCCGGCTGCCGGATCGGGCGAGGGCATGCGAGCGGGCATGACGCGTCAACTGTTCGGCACCGACGGTATTCGAGGCTTGGCAAACGCCGAGCCGATGACGGCGCAGACCGCGCTGCGCGTCGGCATGGCCGCGGGCGCGCTGTTTACCCGCGGCGACCATCGCCACCGGGCGGTGATCGGGAAGGATACGCGGCTTTCCGGCTATCTGCTGGAGC
>JAPPHW010000039.1 GCA_028820945.1 Defluviicoccus sp. | reverse complement strand
ACCCCCCGCAGGCCTGCATTCTCGCCGTCGGCGCGGCGGAACCGCGCCCGGTGGTGCGCAACGGCGAGATCGTTCCCGCGACCGTCATGTCCTGCACGCTGTCGGTCGACCATCGCGTGGTGGACGGCGCCATCGGGGCCGAATTGCTGGGCGCGATCAAGCGGAACATCGAATACCCGCCGGCGATGCTGGCCTAGACGGGGAGGCATCCGTGGCCCGGCATTCTTTCGACATCGCCGTTCTCGGCGGCGGACCGGGAGGTTACGTCGCCGCGATTCGCGCGGCCCAGCTCGGCATGAAAGCCTGCGTGGTGGAGCGGGAACATCTGGGCGGGATCTGCCTCAACTGGGGCTGCATTCCCACCAAGGCATTGCTGAAGACCTCCGAGATCAATCACCTGCTGGGCAACCTCGAGGGTTTCGGCTTCGCCGCCGAATCCGTCTCCTTCGACCTCGAGAAAATCGTCAAGCGTTCGCGGGACGTCGCGGGTCGCCTGAGCGCCGGGGTAAGCCACCTGCTCAGGAAGAACCGGGTCGCCGTCATCGAGGGGCACGGTCGTCTGCAAGGACCCGGAAGACTATCGGTCGAACGCGACGGTACCCCGGTCGAGGAAATCGAGGCGCCGCACATCGTGCTCGCGACGGGCGCACGCGCCCGCACCCTTCCGGGGCTGGAACCGGACGGCGAGAGGATCTGGACTTACCGGGAAGCGATGATTCCGCCCGAGATGCCGGCATCCCTTCTGGTAATCGGCTCGGGCGCCATCGGTATCGAATTCGCGAGCTTCTACCGCGACCTGGGGGCAGAGGTAACGGTCGTCGAAATTCTCGACCGCATACTTCCAGTAGAAGACGAAGAAATCTCCTCAATCGCTAGAAAAGTCTTTGAAAAACAGGGTATCGAAATCCTGACTGGCGCGGCGGTTACCGCCCTTGAGCGTCAAGGCTCGGGAGTCGCGGCAACGATCGAAGCGGGCCAGGAGACACGCCGGATCGAGGTGGAGAAAGTCATTCTCGCGGTCGGAATCGTGGGCAACGTGGAAGACATCGGGCTGGAGGAAACGGCCATTGAGGTGGACGGCGGCCATGTCGTCGTGAATTCCTGGAACGAGACGGGAGCGGTCGGCGTCTACGCGATCGGGGACCTGGTGGGCCCACCATGGCTGGCGCACAAGGCTAGCCACGAAGGCGTAATCTGCGTCGAGCGCATCGCGGGAAAGGAGACCCGCCCGCTCGACGTCTCGAGCATTCCGGGCTGCACTTATTGCCGGCCGCAGATCGCGAGCGTCGGCCTTACCGAAGCTGCGGCGATAGAGGCCGGCCACGAGGTGAAGGTCGGACGGTTTCCCTACCTCGCCAACGGCAAGGCGATCGCCATCGGCGACGACGAGGGTACGGTCAAGACGGTCTTCGATGCCTCGACCGGCGCACTGCTCGGCGCCCACATGATCGGACCGGAGGTGACGGAGCTCATCCAGGGTTTCGCCATAGCCAAGACGCTGGAAACCACCGAGGCGGAGCTCATGGAAACGGTCTTCCCGCACCCGACGCTGTCCGAAACGATGCACGAGTCGGTGCTTGACGCCTACGGACGGGCACTTCATTTCTAGGTTGAGCCCATCGGGATCGATTGCCCTTGCGATGACCACCGTGGACCAGATCGTGCCCGTCCGCCATCCGGAGAAGATCGGACGGAAGGACAACCCGATCCCCCGCAAGCCGCCCTGGATCCGGGTGAGGGCACCGGTCTCCCCGGCCTACGGCGAGACGCGCAAGGTGGTGCGCGACCTGGGCCTGGCCACGGTCTGCGAGGAAGCGGCCTGCCCGAATATCGGCGAATGCTGGGCCCAGCGCCATGCGACAATGATGATCCTGGGGAGCATTTGTACCCGCGCCTGCGCCTTCTGCAACGTCGCCACGGGAATCCCCGACCGCCTGGACCCGCATGAACCGGGCCGGGTCGCCGAAGCGGTCGCGCGGCTGGGTTTGCGGCACGTCGTCATCACGTCGGTCGACCGCGACGACCTCGACGACGGGGGCGCCGGGCATTTCGCGCACGCGATCGGAGCTGTCCGACAGCTCAACCCCGACACCACCATCGAGGTCCTGACGCCCGATTTCCTGAGAAAGGACGGGGCCATCGAACAGGTCGTCGAAGCGCGGCCAGACGTCTACAACCACAACCTCGAAACCGTGCCGAGGCTTTACCCGACGGTGCGGCCTGGGGCCCGGTATTTCCACTCGCTCAGGCTGCTCGACCGGGTGAAACAGCTCGATCCGACGATGTTCACGAAGTCGGGGCTTATGGTGGGGCTCGGCGAGAGTCGGGAAGAGGTTCACCAGGTGATGGACGACCTCCGCGCCGCGGACGTGGATTTCCTCACCGTCGGCCAGTATCTCCAGCCCACGCCGAAGCATCACGCGATCGAGCGTTTCTGGACTCCCGAGGAGTTCGACGGGCTCGCCGCCATGGCCAAGGGCAGGGGGTTCCTGATGGTCTCCGCGACGCCGCTGACGCGCTCTTCCTATCACGCCGACCGGGATTTCGAGTCGCTGCGGGCGGCGCGTCGGTCGCGACGGGCGGAGGCATCGGACTGACGCCATGCCGAGTCACGCGGAAGTCCGTTACGCCGCATACGAACCCAGCCAGATTTTCGGCCTGGTGGCGGATGTGGAGAGCTATCCGTCCTTCCTGCCCTGGTGCACCGATTGCAGGATCGTTAAGCGCGACGGAAACGTGCTCCATGCCGACCTCGAGGTCGGCTTCAAGATGGTGAGCGAAAGCTTCAGGTCCCGGGTGACGCTGAATCCGGTCGAGCGCATCGACATCGTTTATCTCGACGGGCCGTTCCGCTACCTGAACAGTTGCTGGAAATTCATCCCGAAAGGCGAGGGCTGCCAGATCGATTTCTCCATCGACTTCGAATTCAGGTCGTTGCTGCTGCGCAAGGTCATGGGCCCGCTGTTCAACGAGGTCGTCCGCCGCAGCGTAGGTGCGTTCGTGAGCCGGGCGGATTTCCTCTACGGCCGCGGGAGTCGGGTGAGGGGCAGCGCCCGCGGCAGGCTCTCGCCTTCGGTTCAGAAATAAATCCTGCCTTCGATCCGATCGACAGGATCCCGCGCGGCTCCGCGCAGACGAGGCAGGTTGGCCGCGGCGATCGCGGCCAGCACCGAATCCAGCGCATCGCCGCCCGTTTCTTCGATCTCTATTTCCGCAAGAAAATTATCCGGTTCGTTCAATAGTCCATTGTATACAAACGTCTTTAGAAGATTTCGGCGGGCGTCCTTCAGAGCGTCGCCACGGCCCTTGTAGGACCTATAGAGATCGAGCCGCTTGAGAAGGGATGCGGGGGCAGGTTTCGACGAGCAGCACCTTGCCGGACGCCGGCGCCCGCATCGGGACGACCCTTGCGGCGTCGGCTTCGACAAGCGGCCGAAGCACCTGAGCGATACCGGCGGCGGCGCGCCTCTCGGCCGCCAGAAACGCCCTGAGCGCCGCGAGCGCCGAATGGCGGTCCCGTGCACCGCCCGGCAATTCCCGCGCCGGCCGACAGCTCTCCAGCGTCAGCCGGCCTGTCTCCTGCGTTCCGACCGCGATCCAGATGTGATCGCCCGCTTGCCGCGCGCCCGAAAAATCGACGCCGATGACGCGCCGGCGCGTCACCCCAGGAGACGTTCGACAAGGCCCATCGCGGCCAGCACCGATGCTTCGCGGACCGCCGTCCGATCTCCGGAGAACGTGTAGCGCCAGTGGACGGTCTTTCCTCCCCGGCGGGCGGCGGCGATATGGACGCGGCCGACCGGCTTGGCCTCGGTGCCGCCTCCGGGTCCCGCGACCCCGGTGATCCCGACGGCGATGTCGGCGGGGCTGTTGGCGAGCCCGCCCTCCGCCATCGCGCGGGCGACCGGCTCGCTTACAGCGCCATGGGTCTCGATCAGGCGGGCAGGGACGGAGGCAAGCTCGGTCTTGGCCTCGTTGGTGTAGGTCACCAACCCGCGTTCGACGACATCGGAGGAGCCGGCTATCGCGGTGAGCGCGCCGGCCAGAAGTCCGCCGGTGCAGGATTCCACCGTCGCCACCGTCAGATCCGCCGATCGGCAACGCTGGAGCAGCGCCTCGGACGTGCGAAGGATTTCATCGTTCAAACCAGCAACTCCCGGACAACCAAAAGTCCCGCCAATGCGTAGATTCCCGCCAGGATATCGTCCGCCATGACGCCGAGCCCGCCATTGATGTCCCGGTCGGCCCAGGAAACGGGCCAGGGCTTGACGATATCGGCGATACGGAACAGCACGAAGCCGAGCGCGAACTGCCACAATTCCGTCGTCGCGGGGACAAGGGCCGTAAGCTGGCCGGCAACCTCGTCGATGACGATGGGGCCGGGATCGTCGTCCCGGGTGCGCCGCAGCACGAGGGTTGAGACCCACCAGCCGAGCAGGAACACGAGGATCGCGGCAACGCACAAGGCCAGCGGCCCGAGCCCGTCGAGGATCAGCCAGGCTACCGGAAGCGCCACGAGCGATCCCCAGGTCCCTGGCGCATGGGGCAGCAATCCGGTCCCGCCGACCGTGGCGACGAAAGTGGCCCCGTCGCGCCAGGGAGGAGAGTAGGGCGCACGCCTGTCCACGGAATCCGGCACCGGCGTTTCAGAAGGGGAGGCGAACGGTCGCCACGGCCTGCGCGGCAATCCCTTCGCCGCGCCCGGCGAACCCCAGCCCTTCGGTCGTGGTCGCCTTGATGCTGACCCGGCCGGGCTCGAGTCCCAGCATTTCGGCGATACAGCGGATCATGGAGTCGCGATGGGGCGCGATCCTCGGCCGTTCGCAGATCAGGGTCAGGTCCAGATTGACGATCGAACCTCCACGCCGGCTTACCAGATCGGCCGCGTGGCAGAGGAAAGTCCTTGAGGGCTCGTCGCGCCAGCGCGGGTCGGATGGCGGGAAATGGATGCCGATATCGCCTTCCGCGATCGCACCGAGAAGGGCGTCGGTAATCGCGTGCATTCCGACATCCGCGTCGGAATGTCCCGCCAGCGCCCGATCGTGCGGGATCTCCACGCCGCAGAGCGTGACGGCGCGTCCCTCGCCGAAGCCGTGGACATCGAACCCGGTGCCGGTCCTGAGTTCGAATTGCCCGCGCGCCAGCCGACGTCGTGCGCGGTCGAGATCTTCTTCGGTGGTGATCTTGACGTTCTCCTCGTTACCCAAAACCAGCGCTACGTCGAGACCGGCATGTTCGGCAACGGCCGCGTCGTCGGTCAACGCGAGGCCGGCAGCGCCGCGATGGGCCGCCAGAATCCCCGCGAAACGAAATCCCTGCGGCGTCTGCGCGCGCCACAGCCCGGTCCGCTCCACCGTCTCGCCGACCATGGGCCCTCCGTCGCCGATCCGTTCCCGTTTCAGCGTGTCGCTGACGGGTACGGCAGGCAGCGCGGCCGGATGGGAGTCGAGCGCCGCCAGCGTGCGGGCGATCGTGCCGGAGTCGACGAACGGACGGGCCGCGTCGTGGATGAGCACGGTGTCCGGCGCGATGGAGACCAGGCTTTCCAGACCGAGACGCGCCGACTCCTGGCGGCTGGGCCCGCCGGTAACCGGCTCCAGCAAGCCGAGACCCGCGAGAGCGGCGTCGCAGCGTTCCCGGTCTTCCGCACCGATCACGACCCGAACGTCGTCGATGCCCGGATGATCGGCGAAACTGCACGCGGCATGGCGCAAGACGGCGCGATCTCCGAGAGGCAGATATTGCTTGGGAAGTTCCGCGCCGAGACGCGTGCCGCGCCCGCCGGCGAGGATGAGAGCGATGCAGCCCGACATATCGTACCCGTGCCGTTGCGCCGAGACCCTAATCGCCTCGGAATCGATTGCCAAGGACGCCTTCGCCCGCCGCAATGTTCATTATTCGAGGGGGTGATATAGTGCTCTCCGTCTTCGCCGTTCGAGGCTCCATGTCCGCCTTCGCTCCGATCGAAATCGGCCCGGTCGAGATTGCCGACCCGGTATTCCTTGCGCCGATGTCGGGCGTCAGCGACCTGCCGTTCCGCCGCCTGGTCAAGAGCTGGGGCGCCGGGATGGTGTTCTCGGAGATGATCGCGAGCGACGCGATGGTCCGGCAGGCAAAGGGATCGCTCAAGATCGCCACCGACTGCGCCGAGGAGTTTCCGATGGCGGTGCAGTTGGTGGGCCACGAGCCCGAGGTCATGGCCGAGGCCGCCCGCATCGCCGCGGACCGAGGCGCCGCCGTCGTCGACATCAACATGGGCTGCCCGGTGAAGAAGGTCGTCAGAAAGATGTGCGGCTCCGCCCTGATGCGGGACGAGATCCATGCGGCGCGCATCCTCCGCGCGGTGGTGGCCGCCGTCGACCTTCCCGTAACCCTCAAGATGCGGACGGGATGGGACGACGATAACCTCAACGCGCCAACTCTCGCCGCCATCGCAGAGGATTGCGGAATCCGGATGATCACGGTCCACGGACGAACGCGAACCCAGCTCTACACGGGAAACGCGGATTGGCGGTTCGTTTCCAGAGTGAAAGCCAGTGTGTCGATCCCGGTAATCGTCAACGGAGATATCGTCACCCTCGAGGATGCGTGGACCGCGTTGACCGCTTCGAACGCGGACGGGGTGATGATCGGCCGCGGCGCCTGCGGCAGGCCATGGTTCCCGAGGCAGGCGATCGCCTGGCTCCGTTCCGGAACGCGCCTGCCCGATCCGGTGCCGGCGCGGCGCGCTGGCGTCGTGCTCGATCATTTCGATGCGATGATCGAGCATTACGGGTCGGTGACCGGCGTCCGCATGGCGCGCAAGCATCTCGCGTGGTACTCCAGATCGCTTCCCGGAGGTGCGGCGTTTCGCGGCACCGTTAACTCGATATCCGAGCCGAACGAAGTACGTTCCGAGATCGCGGCGTTTTTCGGGATGGCGGACGCCACCGCCATGGCGGCATGAACCCTCCCTCGGTGGTGTTGGCCAGCGCGGACGATCGTACCCGGCGCGTCCTGGAAGAGGCGGGCTACGCGCTCTTGTTCGCTCCGACGGCGGACGCGCTGCTTCACGTGCTCGCCTCGGGCTACGGCGACATCGCTGTGGTGGACGCAGACATGTTGTCTGCCGAGGGTCGCCGGATCGCCGACGCGGTGCGGCAGAACCGGCCGGGAATACCGATCGTCGTTCTGGGAGGACAGGAGCCCGCGCGGTTCCCGATCCCGACCCGCTACGCCCCGCTGCCGGACGACGGCGACGGCCTGTTGGACATAATCGAGCGCGCTTTCGACGGCGTGGAGGCAGGCTCTAGCGTCGACCGGGACAGCCTGTCGCGCGCGGTCGGAGCGCATTTGGCACGCTACTTCCAAGCTCATGCCCCCGGCCTTCCGGGACCCGGGCTGCACGGCCGGGTCCTGCGCGAAGTCGAAAGGTCCCTGATCACCCACGCGCTGGGCGCGACGCGGGGCAACCAGCTGAAGGCTGCCACGCTGCTCGGGCTCAACCGCAACACGCTCAGGAAGAAGATCCGCGAACTCGACATCGACATCGTGCGGGGCATAAGATGACGCGGCCCGCCGGGAACACGATGCCCGGCAGGAGCGGTTAACCGGTTCGACACGAGATGGCGGACAGATCGGCGGCACTGGACGCGCCCGGGGCCGTGCGGCTCGTCGAATGGGCGGGTCGGTACCGGATCGGGCGACGGGTTGCGGTAATTCTCGCCGTGGCTTCGCTCGGTTCCGCACTGGTAACATACGCCGCGCTTACGGGTTCGCTGCCGATTTTCGCCGATCCCCGGGCGCTGCTCATCTTGCTCAATGTCGATCTGGTGCTGTTTCTCGCGCTGGGAGCGATCGTCGCCGGCCGCGTAGCCCGTATCTGGATTGCGCGCAGGCGAGGCTCCCCCGGCTCGAAACTGCACAGCCGGCTCGTTCTCTGGTTCAGCCTGATCGCGCTTGCCCCGGCGATCATCGTCTCCGTCTTCTCCGCGGTCTTCTTCAGCCTGGGCGTCCAGGCCTGGTTCAGCGACCGGGTTCAGACCGCGCTGGACGAGGCCTCGATCGTGGCGGAATCCTATCTGCGCGAGCACCAGAAGGTGATCCGGGGCGACATCCTGGCGATCGCGCGGGATGTCAACCGCGCCGCGCCCCGGCTATGGGCCGACCCGGCCAAATTCAACGAAATGATGGCGGCGCAGGGCCTGCTGCGGAATCTGAGCGAAGCTTACGTTTTCGACGGGACCGGACGGGTAATCGCCCGCTGGAGCCTGAGCTTCGTGCTCGACCTCGCGCCCCTCCCGCCTCCGGCAATGGAGAAGGTGCGGCGCGGCGAGCTGGTGGTACTCGCCAGCGGAACGGAAGACCGGATGCGCGCCATCGTCAAGCTCGACGGCGCGATCAACGCATTTCTCTACATCAGCCGTTTCGTCGAACCCAGGGTGCTGGACCACATCGCCCGAACCAGGAAAGCGGTCGCCGAATACCAATCGCTCGAAGGTCAACGGCATACTTTCGAAATCACTTTCGCGATGATGTTCGTACTCGTGGCGCTGCTCCTGCTCATGGCCGCGACGTGGGCCGGCCTGACCTTCGCCACCCGGCTGGCGGGACCCGTGACGGCCCTCGCGGCGGCGGCGGAACGCGTGCGTGGCGGCGACTTGTCGACCCGGGTGGAGGAAAGCGGGGAGCGCGACGAAATCGGCTCGCTGACCAACGCCTTCAACCGGATGACCGACCAACTCGAAACGCAGCGCGACGAACTTCTCGAGGCCAACGGCCAACTCGACGCGAGGCGTCATTTCATCGAGACCGTGCTGTCCGGCGTCTCCGCCGGGGTGGTGGGGCTCGACCGTTCCGGGCGCATTAACGTCGCCAACAGGCTCGCTTCCGATCTGCTGTCCCAGGACCTCGATGGGCATCTGGGCGAACCTCTTGCGTTGCTGGTGCCGGGCATGAGCGCGCTGCTTGCGAAGGCCAGGGTCCGATCGGATGGAACGGCGGAGTCCGAAATCGAGCTGAAGCGCGACGACGGCACCAGAATCCTGTTCGTCCGGGTTACCGCGGACCTGAAGGACGACGCCATCGTCGGATTCGTGGTCACTTTCAACGACATCACCGAACTGCTCGCCGCCCAGAGAAAAGCCGCCTGGTCGGACGTCGCGCGCCGTATCGCCCATGAGATCAAGAATCCGCTGACTCCGATCCAGTTGTCCGCCGAGCGGCTGCGCAGGAAATATCTCGACGAGATCGAGAGCGATCCGAAGTCCTTTGACGACTACACCGAAACCATCATCCGCCACGTCGGAAACATAGGAAGGATGGTGGATGAGTTCTCCGACTTCGCGCGGATGCCGGCCGCCGTCCTCGGGGCGAACGACATCGGCGAGCTGTGCCGTATCGAACTGGCGCTCTACAGAGAGGCTCATCCCGAGATAACATTCGAGGCGAAGACGCCGGCCGATCCGCTGGTGGTGAAATGCGACGAGGGGCTTGTGGCGCGCGCGCTCTCGAACCTGCTGAAGAACGCCGTCGAGGCGATCC
>JAPPHW010000166.1:5758-9628 GCA_028820945.1 Defluviicoccus sp. | reverse complement strand
AGCCCGTCCTTCATCATCCGCTTGGGATCGAGGTTGCGGAAGGCGGGATGCAGCTTGCGGAAATCGGCGATGTTCTCGAGCGCCGCCCGCGTCACCTCATAGACCACCTGGTCCGACACGTCCGCGCTGGTGACGAAGGTCGCCATCACGCCAAAGGTCGTGACGTCGGCGGTCGTGCTCTTGTAGGTCCCCTTCGGAATGGTCGCGAACGCATAGAAGGGGTTCTCCGAGACCAGCTTCTTCTCGACATCGCCGGCCAGGTTGATGATGCGCGCGCCGCAGCCGTCGGTCGCGACCGCGACGCCGGCATTGGGCACGCCGACCGTGTAGCCGTACCCGTCGATCTTGCCGTCGCACAGTGCCTTTGACTGCTCCGTCGAGGTCAGCTCGGTCGCGAGCTTGAAGTCGCCGACCTTCGTTCCGTAGGCCTTCATCAGCACTTCGGTCGTGCCGCGCTGACCGGAACCGGGATTGCCGATGTTGAACCTCTTGCCCTTGAGGTCGGCCCAGGAATTGATTCCCGAATCCTTGCCCACGATGATGTGGTAGGGCTCCGGATGGACCGAGAACACCGCGCGCAGCTTGTTGAACTTGGTGACCTTGTCGGACGTGCCGTTGTAGGCGTGGTACTGCCAGTCGGACTGGGCAACGCCGAAGTCGAACTCGCCGGCGGCGATCTGCCCGATATTGTAGGTCGACCCGCCGCTCGAGGGAGCGGAGCACCGAATGCCGTGCTTGCGGCCCTTCTTGCGGCCTTCCGCGGCCTCCTTGTGGACCAGACGGCAGATCGTGTTGCCGACCACGAAGTAGACACCGGTCGGACCGCCTGTGCCGATGGTGATGAATTGCCGTTTCGTCGCGGCGTCCGACGTGCCGGAAACGCTCAACGCGAGTCCGGCCGCCGCAACCACGGCGGCGACGGTTCCAAATCTCTTAATCATCGAAGACCTCCCTTGTTGTCGGGTCCCCGCTTCGGACCCATTGGTACAAATACGGGGTATCGAAAGGCTACGGAGCGAAAGGGGGTCTCGTCAAGATGAACGCGTTTCCCGATGGCAGGGAGGCCGCGCATTTGTTTGAATTTCCATCGTCATGCCCGTATAAGACCCGCAGCCGAATTGTCGCCTCGGGCGGCGGTTCCCCATCGACGCGCGGCGCGGCGGAAGGCCGTTCGCGGAATACAGGGAAGAGGCAGATGGCGCTCGACGCGATGCTCCTCGAATACCTGCCGATCCTGATCTTCCTCGGCATCGCCGCGGCGATGGCTGTCGCCGCGGTCGCCGCCTCCTACATCGTCGCGCGGCAACGTCCGGACAGCGAGAAGATCTCCGCCTACGAGTGCGGCTTCGAGGCGTTCGACGACGCGCGCAGCCAGTTCGATGTGCGCTTCTACCTGGTCGCCATCCTGTTCATCATCTTCGATCTTGAAATCGCGTTTCTGTTCCCGTGGGCGATCTCGCTCGGGGCGATCGGCATGCTGGGCTTCTGGTCGATGGTGGTCTTCCTCGCCGTGCTGACCGTCGGCTTCGTATACGAATGGAAGAAGGGCGCACTCGAATGGGAGTGAGCGTCAACCCCGCCGATACCGACGCCGCGATGCGGGCGATCGGTTCGGAGCTGGCCGACAAGGGCTTCATCGTCACCCAGATCGACAAGGTGATGAGTTGGGCGCAAAGCGGATCGCTCTGGCCGATGACGTTCGGCCTCGCCTGCTGCGCGGTCGAGATGATGCACTCCGCCGCCAGCCGTTACGACCTCGACCGGTTCGGCGTGATCTTCCGGCCCAGCCCGCGCCAGTCGGACGTGATGATCGTCGCCGGAACGCTGACCAACAAGATGGCGCCGGCGCTCCGCAAGGTCTACGACCAGATGGCCGAGCCGCGCTGGGTGATCTCGATGGGCAGCTGCGCGAACGGGGGCGGGTACTACCACTACTCCTATTCCGTGGTGCGGGGCTGCGACCGCATCGTTCCGGTCGACATCTACGTTCCCGGCTGCCCCCCCACGGCGGAGGCATTGCTCTACGGAATCCTCCAGCTTCAGAAGAAGATCAAGCGGACGAGCACCTTCGCCCGCTGACCGTCGAGAACCCGCTCAAGGCACAGGATGAACCAGGCGCTCACCGAACTCGGCGAATATATCGGTTCGGCCTTGGCGGTCGAGGGCGCTGGGACCGCCGGCGTCAACGACGAGCTCGTGCTCACCGTGCCCACGGCGGAGATCGAGCGGACGCTGACCTGGCTGCGCGACGACGCGCACTGCCTGTTCCAGGTGCTGCTCGACATCTGCGGGGTCGACTATCCGGATCGGGAGAAGCGGTTCGAGGTCGTGTACAACCTGCTCAGCCTGCGCCACAACCAGCGCATTCGCGTCAAGGTCGCGGTCGACGCCGACACCCCCGTGCCGTCGGCGGTCGGCGTGTTCTCGGCCGCGGGGTGGTACGAGCGCGAGGCGTGGGACCTCTACGGCATCTACTTCGCCGGCAACCCGGACCTCCGGCGGCTCATGACGGATTACGGGTTCGAGGGGCATCCTCTCAGGAAGGACTTCCCGCTTACCGGCTTCGTCGAGCTGCGCTACGACGACGAGCAGAAGCGGTGCGCCTACGAGCCGGTGCAGTTGACGCAAGATTTCCGGGACTTCGACTTCATGAGCCCATGGGAGGGCGCCGAATACATCCTGCCGGGCGACGAGAAGGCCGGGGAAGACGGGACCGGGGGCTAAACGCTTGGCCGAGAGCGAAATCAAGAACCTGACGATGAATTTCGGCCCCCAGCACCCGGCGGCGCACGGGGTGCTGCGGCTGGTGGTGGAAATGGACGGCGAGGTGATCGAACGCGCCGATCCCCATATCGGCCTGCTGCACCGCGGCACCGAGAAGCTGATCGAGCACAAGACCTATACCCAGGCAGTGCCCTATTTCGACCGGCTGGATTACGTCTCGCCGATGTGCCAGGAGCACGCTTTCGCGCTCGCAACGGAGAAGCTGCTCGGCATCGAGGTGCCGGAGCGGGGCCAGTATGTGCGCGTCCTGTTCAGCGAGATCACCCGGCTGCTCAACCACATCATGAATGTCTGCGCCTTCGCGCTCGACGTGGGCGCGATGACCCCGTTCCTCTGGGGCTTCGAGGAGCGCGAGAAGATGATGGGGTTCTACGACAAGGTCTCGGGCGCGAGGCTGCACGCCGCCTATTTCCGTCCCGGCGGCGTTCACCGCGACCTGCCGGCCGGGCTAGTCGAGGAAATCGCCGCGTTCTGCGAGACCTTCCCCAGGTTCATCGACGACACCGAATCGCTGCTGACCGAGAACCGGATATTCAAGCAGCGCACCGTCGATATCGGCGTGATCTCGCAGGAGGATGCGCTCGACTGGGGGCTGTCGGGACCGATGCTGCGGGGCTCCGGCCTGCCGTGGGACCTGCGGAAAGCCCAACCCTACGATGTCTACGACCGGATGGATTTCGACATTCCGGTCGGCAAGAACGGCGATTGCTACGACCGCTACCTCGTCCGTATCGAGGAAATGCGGCAATCGCTCCGCATAATTCGGCAGTGTCTCGAAGAGCTCCCGGACGGGCCGGTCAAGACGCAGGACAACAAGATCTCGCCGCCCGGCCGGGCCGAGATGAAGGGCTCGATGGAGGCCCTTATCCACCACTTCAAGCTCTATACCGAGGGCTACAAGGTGCCGGCGGGCGAGACCTATACCGCGGTCGAGGCGCCCAAAGGCGAGTTCGGCGTCTATCTGGTCTCCGATGGGTCCAACAAGCCGTACCGCTGCAAGATCCGCGCGCCCGGTTTCGCGTTTCTCCAGGCGACCGAGTTCATGAGCAAGGGCCACATGCTGGCCGACCTGGTCGCCATCGTGGG